>NZ_JBFAIV010000017.1:0-196838 GCF_040654875.1 Streptomyces sp. NPDC050610
GCCCGGTTTCGCACACCAGCCGACATCGCAGCATTCCTCGCTTCCGGCCCCAACCAAAGCAAGATCAAGATGGTGAGTTAAAGATCTGCACGCCCTTAGAACTCCTAACGAAATAGACCTGATGGTTGACGGGAACGAGTAAAGCTCCAGCGGTCCGCAGCAGTTCCCCCGAGGCGGGCACCACGACGAGCGGGCCCGATGTCAGTGCCGTGTGGCACCGTCGGCGCCGTGATCACCGTCATTAGTCGAATCGATCGGGGGGTGCCCAATGGCGGCCAGTGATGAGGCGGCCGAGGAGACTGTGGAAGCCGGTAGCGTCCCGGTCCCAGAGGCGTACGGCGAGAGGCAAGGCCAGGGCCGGCTGCCTCGGGCCTACACGCTGTGGTTCGTCGGCATCCTGGTGTCGCTCATGGGGAATGCGGTCTTCTACTTCGCCCTCGGCTGGGCGGCCAGCGAGTACGGCGGGAGCATCGCGGCGCTGGCCCTGAGCGCGATCACGCTGCCCCGCGTCCTCTTCCTCCTCGTCGGAGGAGCGGTCAGCGACCGCGTCAGCGCGCGCCGTGTGCTGATCACCGGCGACGCGGCGATGCTGGTGTTCTCCGTCGTTCTCACGGCCGTCGCCTACTCCGTGGGTGCTCCGCCCTTGTTGCTCATCGCAACAGGCATTGCGGTCGGTGTCGTCGACGCGTTCTATCTACCGGCCTCGGGATCCATGCCCCGCCGACTGGTACCCAAGGCCCAGTTGCCTCGCGCATTGTCTCTACGCCAGGTCGGCGGTCAGGTGATCAACATGGGAGGCGGTCCGCTGGCCGGTGTGCTGGTCGGCCTGGCAGGGTTCGCGGGCGCCGCTCTCGTCAACGCGGTCACCTTCGCCTTCACCCTCGTCGTCCTGACAGTCATCCGCCCGCAGCACGACGTGCCACCGGCCCCAAGGTCGGACGGTCTCCTCAAGGGAGCCCTGAGTGGGGTGAAGGTGGCCTTCTCCCATCCGGTGCTGCGCCCGGGACTGTGGCTTACCGGAGCGGCGGCCGGTTTCCTGTTGCCGGTGATGTCCCTGCTGGTCCCCCTGCTCGCTCGGGAGGAGCGGTGGAGCGCGGGATCCGCCGGGCTGGTGCTCGGCGCGCAGGGCGTGGGCATGGTGGCGGTCACCCTGGTGGTGGTGAAATGCGGCCCTCTGGGGCGGCCTGGACTGATGGCGGCGAGCGCGCTGATCCTGGCGGGTGTGGGCGTCCTTGCGCTTGGTCTCTCTCCCAGCGCGGCCGTAGCCGTCGCTGCCGGCCTGGTCATCGGCGTCGGTAACGGGACCTTCTCCGCACACATTGCGCCGCTAGTGCTCGCATCATCACCCGACTCCCACCTGTCGCGAATCCAGGCGGTGCTGGTACTCGTACAGAGCTTGGCCCTGTTGCTCATGAACAACGTGCTCGGCGCACTTGTCGACCTTCAGGGCGCCACCGTCATCGTTGTCGCCTGTGCCGTCCTGCTCATCGGCGTGGGGCTCACAGGTCTGACCTCCGGCCCGCTCCGAAACGACCGAACGGGGCTGAGACGCCGCTGACTTCACCCGCCGCTGGGAAGTGCTACCACAGCGATTTGAGACGCCGCCAACAGATCAGAGCGCAGCCGAGGATGAGGAACGCCTCGTGGATGTCATCGCGCATCTCCCAGCGGATCCGAAGTCGGCGGAACCAGTGCAGATGGGCGAACACGCGCTCGACCACCCACCGTTGAGTCCCCAGACCGGAACCGTGCGCAGTGCCGCGGCGGGCGATCAGCGGCTTCACGCCGAGGTCCCAGACCAGTCGGCGGTACTTGTCGTGGTCGTAGCCGCGGTCGCTGAGCACGATGTCCGGACGGCGCCGGGGCCGGCCGTGCTTGCCATGCACGGGAGGCACAGCCTGGAGCAGTGGAATGAGCTGGGTGACGTCGTTGCGGTTGCCGCCGGTCAAGGTGGCGGCAAGCGGGATGCCGGTGGCATCGGTGATCAGATGATGCTTGCTGCCCGTCCTGCCCCGGTCGACAGGGCTTCGTCCCGTCTTGGGCCCCCCTTTAGAGCCCGGATGTGGGAGCCGTCGACGGCTGCCCGGGAGAAGTCCAGGGCGTTCGCGCCGCGGAGTTCGGCGAGCAGGACCTCGTGCAGCTGGGGCCACACCCCGGCCTCGGTCCACTCGGCCAGGCGGCGCCAGCACGTCATGCCCGAGCCGAAGCCGAGTTCCTGCGGCAGGTGTTCCCAGGAGATTCCGGTGTGCAGCACAAACAGGGTGCCCTGGAACACCAGTCGGTCCGGATGCCGCTTGCGTCCCGGGTGCCGAGTTCGGCGCTCGACCTTGGGCAACAGCAGTTCGACCATCGCCCACAACTCGTCATCAACTTCCCACGGCTTCGGCCGAGCCACCCCACACCCCCGGATCAACAGTCCCGGAGTGATCCAACCACCTCGAAGATCATTTCGTTAGGAGTTCTTAAGGGGCAGGCCAGGAAGTGTGCTCCCCGCCGACGCGGGGGTGTTCCTGGGATAGCCGCATCCGAAACATCTCTGCTGCAGTCCTCCCCGCCGACGCGGGTATATGGCGTGGGGATGCGCTGGACTGGGTTCGCCACAGCATTCCCGCTGCCAGAGTGCTGGGGCCCATGTGGGGCGCGGCCTTGCAAAGGCGTTGTGTTGCCGCTCGCGGGTCTGGGCGCTCTGCCGCCGATCCTTGTCGGCGAGGGACAGCATCGTGATCGACGTGCATTGTTGTCGCCTCGTTGTTCTGGGACGAGGCGTTGGCTTGTGCTCTTACCGCGAAGGCTCTGCGCGGACGCCTGCCTGCTTGGGCTGGCCGGTTCCTTGATGTGACGTCGAGGGGCGGGGTCACCCCGTGCGTGCTGGTGGGGTTGGATGCCGTTCTGGAAGTGGACAGCAAACCATGCCAGCAACACGCAACGGCCTGCCCTCGGCGGCTGGGGAATCTCGGCTCGCGCCGCCGAGCTATACCGAGGGGGACCCCCGAGGTTTGACCTTGCTGGATGTCAACGCCCGCTACCTTCCCCATGAACAGTTCCGCCAACTCGTGGCCAACATTCGCTGAGACGGTTGCCTGACCTCTACTCCGCTGGTGTGGAACGTTGAGAGTGGACGGCGCATCGTGCTATCCGGTAATCACCGGACCATGGCCGCGATCGAGGCGGGCTTGGAGCGCATTGGGTGGCTGGAGATTACGGAGCCGCTCCCGCGTCAGCGGCAGATCGCGCTGCAGTTGTCGCACAACGCGATCGCGGGCCAGGATGATCCGGCGATCCTCAGGGAGCTGTATGACGAGCTGGAGTCGGTGGCGTGGCGGCAGTACACGGGCTTGGACGATAAGACCCTGGATCTGCTGGAGCAGGTGGACGTGGCTTCTCTGGGTGAGGCGAACCTCGACTTCGCCAGTGTGCAGTTCATGTTCCTGCCCCACGAACTGGAGCGGGCCGAGGCCGCGTTCGATGCGGCACGGGCGGCTGCGGCTGCGGATCGGCGGTGGGTGGCCGGGCTGGAGCAGTACGAGCCGGTGCTCGACGCGCTGGAGACCTCACGGGCGGCGTACAAGATCGGTAACTCGGCGACGGCGCTCGGCGTGATCCTCGCGGTGTTCGAGCGGCATCTGAGTGAGCTGGCCGAGGGTTGGTTCGATGCGCGCTCGGGAGATGCGGTCCGGGCGGGGACGGCGCCGCTGGAGACGGTGTTCGGCGTACGTGAGATACCGGTCGAGACGGCGGCCGCCGTGCGCGGCGTCATCGACCGCATGGTGCAGGACGGCACCGTGTCGGCGGATGAGCCGTGGCGGGCCCTGGAAGTCCTGGCCGCACAGAGCGAATAGTCGGCCGTCGGCCAGGAGGTGGGCGGTGGCTGAGGGTACCGTGGAGTCCTGGGAGCGGCAGAGGGGGGAGTCGTTCGAGGCGTTCGCCGTGTACCGCGATCTCGGCCCGGTGCGGAGTGTCACGAAGGTGGCACAGGAGTTGGATAAATCCCGTGCGCTGGTGGGCCGGTGGTCGCGGCAGTTCGCGTGGGTGATGCGGGCGACGGCGTACGACCGGGAGCAGGACCGGCTGTTCCTCGCGGAGCAGGCGCAGGCGCGGCGGGATATCGCCCGGCGGCATGCGAAGTTGGCGCAGGCCGTGCAGAGCAAGGCTGTCGCGCGGCTCCAGGTACTTGACCCGCGGGAGCTGTCGCCGTCTGAGTTGCTGCGGTACCTCCAGGTCGCGACCGAGATCGAACGCCGGGCCGTGGGCGAGGCGCCAGCGGCCGAGGCGGGTCAGGGCGAGGGGCAGGGCGCGGAGGTGGCGGCGCTCTCGGATGAGGATCGCCGGGCCCGGATGGAGCAGCTGCGCCGGGAGCTGGAGCGGCGGCTGTCGGACGGGGCGTCGTGAGCAGCGGCCGGGCGAAGCGGCGCATGATTGAGGGGTTCGCGGACCCGTCGACGATGAGTGAGGAGCAGATGCGGGCCGAGGTCGCGGCGCTGGTGCGGGCGGATGAGGCGTCGGCTCGGCGGTGGGCGTGTGAGGTGGCGGACTGTGATGGTCTGCCGCATGAGGGGTGGCGGCACCATCATGCCCGTGCGGCGCAGCGGCAGCCGTCGTGGCCGTGGACGGTGTGGATGCTGCTCACGGGGCGTGGGTGGGGGAAGTCGCGGACGGCTGCGGAGGCGGTGCGGGAGTGGGCGCGGACACCGCGGTTGCAGATCGCGGTGGTGGCGAAGAACGCCACGCTGGTGCGGGACATCTGCTTCGAGTCGCCGAAGTCGGGGCTGCTGGCGGTGTTTCCTCCGGAGGAGGTGGTGAAGTACAGCTCGTCGTTGGGTGAGACGCGGCTGTTGTTGAAGAACGGCACGTTGATACGCGGGTTCGGTGCGGAGACGCCGGACAACTTGCGTGGCTGGGCGTTCGACAAGGCATGGCTGGATGAGTACGCGGCATGGTCCCGGCATACCGCCCAAGAGGTCTACGACATGCTGTGGTTCTGCCTGCGCGAGGCGGAGACGCCGCAGGCGATGATCTCCTCGACGCCGAAGCCGCTGCCGCATGTGAAGCGGTTGGTCGAGCGGGGCCGGGCGCGGGAGAAGGCGCATCGCGAGGGCGGGGAGCCGCCGCGGGTGGTGCTGACGCGCGGGCACATGCGGGAGAACGACGCGAACCTGTCGGCTGCGGCCCGGGAGGAGCTGGAGGAGGAGTACGCCGGCACCCGGCTGGGCCGGCAGGAGCTGTCCGGTGAGCTGCTGGAGGACGTCGAAGGGGCCCTGTGGAAGGGATGGATGCTGGAGGTCGAGGGGTTCCGGCCGAAGCTGGAGCACCTGCCTGACATGCAGCGCCTGGTCGTCGCGGTTGATCCGGCGACCAAGAGCCATGAGAACGCGGACATGACGGCCTTCACCGTGGCGGGACGCGGCTACCCGGTGGAGTCGCTGTTCGGCGACGACCGGCCGCGCGGCTTTCTGCTCCATGCCGAGCAGGACCGGTATACGCCGACGCGGTCGATGCGGCGGGCTGCCGAGCTGTATCACGAGCACCGGGCGGATTGCGTGGTCATGGAGGCGAACAACGGCGGCGATTACTTGCCCGCACTGTTGGAGCAGGTGGATCCGACGGTGAACTGGCGCATCGTCCACGCTACGCGGGGGGAAGCGGGCGCGGGCGGCCCCGGCGGCCCAGCTGTACGAGCAGGCGAGGGTCAGCCATGCGGGCCCGGCGCGGGGATTCGCGGAACTGGAGGAGCAGATGACGACGTTCGTGGGCCAGAGCGAGACAGAGGACTCCCCGGACCTGCTCGACAGCGCGGTGTGGGCGCTGTGGGACCTGTTTCTGGACCCGACGATGCCTCCGCCGCGAGGCGGGGATGACCAGCGGTTGAGCGGTCGGCGGTAGGACGTGGTTGTCGCTTAAGGCTCTACGCGTATAACTTGGCCCGAGCAGCGTTGCGTATTCGTGGTTCGGTGTGTATTTACAGCGGATCGCCGGTGCAAACAGGCGATGACCGCCCCTACGTGTCTAAGGTTGAGGCGGCCTTCGCGGGCTTACATATGGCTGCTACATGAGTGGGTGATGGTCCAGATCAAGGTTGCCGCCTTGATCGCGATCATCGCCCGCTTGCGGCGCTCTTGCGCCTTTCCACTCTCTTCTTCCGTTTTGTTGCGTTTACGTGGTCGTGCGTGCTTGGCCACTGTTCCTCCCTCCGGCCATGGCCGACATGGATAAAGCACTGGGCATGCCCAGCAGGAGGAACAGGGTCAACGTCTGCGATCTTAGGGCGGATTGAGCGGGCTGTCGTACCGTTGCGGATGCAGCGGCACGGGGCGGGAAAGAACCTCCGCTGCCGTCCCGTGAGGCGGGAGCGGGAGTGTCGGGGTCGGTCTTGTGCTGGTCGAGGTGTAGCGGCGCTCGATAGGGTGGCCGACGGCGCGGGGCCGAGTCGTCTGGAGCAGACGTGGACTTGCGTCAATTCGTGATCGACGCCTGGTCGTGGCTGAACTACAAGCCGGTCATGGCCACTGCCGGCCGCCCCGGTGACCGGGCGTTTCCTGAGCTGGCGGCGTACAAGGTGCTGGCGTCGTACGACAACAACCAGGCCGGGCAGCTCGCCGCCGTCGCGGGGGACGATGCGGCGCTGGAGCGGCGGGAGTTGGGGGATGCCGCGAACCTGGTGGACACCGCCCTCGCCTACCTCCTGGGGTCGGAGCAGAAGATCGTCGTGGAGGGCGCGGAGCACGCGGACGAGGATGCGCCCGCCGCGGGGGCGGTGGAGGCGGCCGCGGTGCAGGAGCGGTTGCGGACGTGGGCGGAGAAGGAGCTGCTGTCGTTTCGGATGCAGCAGGCGGAGCGGGCGGCGGTGCTGCTGGGCGACGGTGTGATGGTGCTGGCGTGGGATCCGGTGCGGCGGCGGCCGACGTTGCGGGTGCATGATCCGGGGTTCTTCTTCCCGCAGTGGGCGGATGAGGACGAGGACTTCCCGGCGCGGGTGCATCTGGCGTGGGAGCTGCCGGAGGACGAGGCGGTGGGGCTGAAGGCGAGGGTGCGGCGGGTGACGTACGAGCTGGGCCCGGTCGCCGAGGACACCGAGCCCGCCGGGGACGCGGGCGGGGGTGGTGCGGCTGGGGTGCGGGAGTATCCGTGGGATCTGGGGCGGGCGTCGAACGTGACGTGCTACCTCACGGACGCCGAGTGGCTGCTGGAGGACATCAAGCGCGGTCAGACGCTGGACCAGCTGCCGGCGGACAAGGCTGCCTTCCGGGTCCGGCCGGACGGCACGGAGCTGAACCGGCTCGACTTGATGATCGATTTCGTGCCGGTGGCGCACCTGGCGAACACGATCCCGGCGGCCGGGGAGCACTGGGGGCGCTCGGCCCTGGCCCGGGTCCTCCAGGGCCTGGACGAGCTGGCGGCCACCGATTCGGACGGGTCGGCGGCGTCGGCGACGACGGGCACGCCGATCATCGGGCTGGCCGGGGCGCGGCTTCCGGTGGACCGGGCCACGGGGCGGCCGGAGCGGCTGACGGTGGAGGCCGGTGCGGTGTGGCAGCTGGGCGAGACGGGCCGGATGGATGCGCTCGATACGTCGCCGCAGTTGGCGGAGTTGCGGGCGCGGGTGGATCACCTGCTGGATCGGATTGCCGCGAACTCCGGCATCACGGCTGCTGGCCTGGGGACGTTGGATGCCTCCGAGGTGCCGTCCGGGTATGCGCTGAAGCTCGTGCTGGGGCCGTTGGACGCGCTGACGGCGTTGAGCCGGTCATCCGCTTCCACGATCAATTCCCTCTGGACGCCCTCCAAGGATTGGGTGAATTCTCCCACTTGGAGGTTATTTGGCGCTTCCACCTGGCATCGCCGGGCGATGTTGCGCTCCATGCGCGCAGTCCCCGCAACAACCCGGCCTGGCCCTCGACCGGCACGTTCGCCCACCGGAATCACCGTCGACCGAATCAGCTCGCGATCTCACATCCGCGCCTGCTGCACATCGACGGCAGAGACCTCCACGTCACGGACCTGGACGCCATCGATGGAACACCGATCATCGACATCAGTCCGTGGTTCGTTGAGATGGGCCCCCGAGGAGAAACCCAGCAGCCCAGCTGGCCCACGGAGATGTTGGAAAACTATTGGGCGAGCCCGCCCCGGGCGTGAGCGCTGTCTCGCGCCCAGTATTGCGGTGGTGGCTACTTTGGGTCACCAGGGCGATGGAGTCGGCAAGCAGCGGTAAGGGCGCGGCGGCTCTGTGATGACAGGGTGGTGCGAGGGTCGAGGAGATAGCGCACAAGCCTCAGGAGCCTGGCGACTGTGAGCGAGGGGGCGGTGTGGCGAACGCCTAACCAACTCCCGATCGAACGGGATCGAGGGGGATGTGGCGGGAGGGAAACGGATAGATATGTCCGTTCGTTCGATATTTTCGCAGGTGAGACCGTCACTGGAATGGGTTCGAGTCCCACCCGCCCCACCGTTCATCCCCGGGCAGAATCGTTCTGACCTGGGGAAACGTGCTTTTCGGGGGCGTCTTGCGGGTGGCGCTCGCCTCGCTGAGGTGTGGCGAACGTGAGTTCTCGCGCATCCCAAAAAATGGTCCGTGAGCGCCTTTGACCTGGGATTTTGCGACCGTGCGGCTGTGGGAGTGTCGTGGAACGGTCCCACGGCCGACGGATTATGAGTCCGCTGCGCCGAACGTCCGCACGCTTGGTTCTCCGGCGAGGCAGTCCCGTCTTCTCGGGTTGTAGTGCCCGGCCAGGGGTGTCGTGGCGTCCGTGGCTCGCGGCCGCCTCTCGGTGGCCCGGTCGGGTCTGCCTCGTGTGTGTGGGCCCTCGCAAGGGAATGTTGGTGATGTATCGTGGTCATGTACATCATGGACTCTCGGTGAGGGGTGGCTGGTATGTCTGTTACCCAGGTCGATCTCGATGACGAGGCGCTGGCCGAGGCGATGCGGCTCATGGGCGTCTCGACGAAGAAAGAGACGGTCAACGGGGCTCTGCGGGACTACGTGGCGCGCATCAAGCGGCTGGAGGCCGCCGAGAAGCTGGCCGCGCGGGGCGAGCGGGGTGAGTTCGAGGCCGCGGCTGCGGCGCATGCGGCTGCCAAGCGTGCCCGGCAGGCAGCCTTCGAGTGATCACCTACCTCCTTGACGCTTCCGCCCTCTGGCACCTCTTCCGCACGCCGGGGGCGTTGCTGCCCTGGGAAGGGCACATCGCCGCGGGCGTGTTCCATATCTGCGAGCCCACGCGGGCGGAGTTCCTCTACTCGGCCACCAGCCCGGCCCACCGCGATGAGTTGGCCGAAGAGCTGGATGCTCTCTGCCAGTTCTCACCGATTCCCAAGAACGCGTGGCGCTGGGTAGAGACTGCGCAGTACAAGCTCACCCAGCAAGGGCAGCACCGCGCCGCCGGCGCCATCGATCTCCTGGTGTGTGCGACAGCGGTCCATCACGGTCACACGGTGCTCCACATGGGCAACGACTTTGCCACGGTGGCGGCGGTCCTCAAGGAAGTGCAGCAGCGGGACGTCCGCGCTTGATGCTGTCCAGGGGGCTGCTTCTCGGGGCTGCGTGAGGCGGGGATCTGTCAGGTCTTGCAGGGAGCACCTCCGGTGCACGCGCGCGGACCTGGGATACGGGATCACCCTCGCGTCTGCGGGGTGATCCCTGGTATTTGCTCTGGCTATTTGTGTGTTCCCCGCTCCTGAGGGGCTTGGGGCGGATTCGCAGGTGCTGGCACGTTCATGCCCAGAGTCGTCCCCCGGGAGACCCCGCGTGCCGAGTCCGCGTCACGCCTGCGGAGCTCGCCCAGTATCTCAAGCAAACGTACTTCGTCCTGGCCGTCGAGACGGCCGGTCCCTCGACAGTCGTGATGACCAGCCCCGACGCCGACCAACTGCGGCGGCTCGCCCACCAGTCGCATAGTGATCCGATCCGATCCGATCCGATCCGTTGCCGTGGGTGTGCGGTACGGGTTTCAGTCCTCGGGGGCTGCCATGGTCGCGGCGGAGCGGATGATCTGTTCGATCCCGAACCGGAAACGGGCTCCGAAGTCGACGGACATGAAGTCGTCCAGCGCCGGTGCCAGCCCCGGGAAGCGCTCCGCGTCGGCGAACTCGCGCAGCTGCTCGCGGTCCTGGGTGAGTGCGGCCTGTTCCTCCTGGACCAGGCCGAGGGCGAAGTAGAAGACGTTCCAGGCGGTCCAGGCGGCTGTCCGGGGGGTGGGGCAGCCCTGTCGGAGGGCGCCCACCATGCGGTCGGTGAAGGACACGGTCCGTGCTGCCACGGGGAACGTGCCCGCGACGAGCGCGGCGCCGTCGCGGTGGCCGAGCATCGCCTGCCGCAGTCGCTCCAGCAGCTCGATCACCTGGTCGTCCCACTTCTCGGGCAGGGTCTCCAGGTCGACCTCCCCGAGGACGGCATCGGCCATCGTGTCCAGGAGCCGGTCCTTGGTGCGGATGTGCCACATGACGGTGTTCATGCTGACCCCCAGCTCGCCCGCGATCGCGCGGGTGGAGAGCTTGGCGAGGCCGCCCCGGGCAAGTACGTCGAACGCCGCGTCGATCACGTTGTCGAGGGTGATCCCGACCTTGGCGCGATCGGTGCCGGCTTGCTTCTTGGTCACTGAACAAGTATACCTGCCGCATGGCCATCTTGGTCAGTGATAGAGAAACAGGGTGTGGTGCGGGTGACCGCCCGTCAGGCCGATGCGGCTGCGGGCGGATACGTCGTCGCGGATGTCCGCGACCCCCGCGCCCCACAGGTCGAAAGGCAACACGCATGACCCATCACATCGAGCCGGATGGCGCCTTCGGCAGCCCGAGCGCGGTCGGTCGCAGGCTGGTACCTCGGCCGCTCGGCCGAGTGCTGGAACCCGTTGCGGGCGGGCGGGTACTGGAGCCCGTTCCGGGAGGAACGGTGCTGGAGTCCGTAGCGGGCAGCCTGGCGCTCAGGCCCCTTCCTGGTGGTCTGGTGCTGGAGTCCATCGCGGGCGGACGGGCGCTGGAGTCCGTTCCCGGCGGTTTTGCGCTGGAGTCCGGTCCGGGCGGCTTGGCGCTGTGCCCCGTTCTGGGTGGTTTGGCGTCGGGCCCCGTTCTGGGCGGTCGCGGCGGTCGCGGCGGTCGCGGCGGTCGTGGCAGCCAGGTCGGAAGCGGACAGGAGCTCGTACGATGACCGGCACGAGGGGCCGTACGGCCCGTACAGTCCGGCCCGGCCTGGCGTTGTTCGCGCTCACGCTGGCCGTCTCGGCGGTGCTGCTGGGCAGCACCATCCTCAACGTGGCGCTTCCGACGATGCAGCGCGAGCTCGGGGCCGGCAACACCGAGCAGCAGTGGTTCCTGAACTCCTACACCCTTACCTTCGCGGGCTTCCTGCTCGTGGGAGGCAGCGCGGGCGACCGGTTCGGGCTGCGGCGGCTGCTGGTCTGGGGGACCGCGGCCTTCGCCGTCACGACGGCGGTGACCGGTTTCCTCGGCTCGCCCGTCGCGATCATCATCGTCCGCGCGCTCATGGGCATCGCCGCGGCCATGATCATGCCCACCACCCTCGCGGTGATCCTGCGGGTCTTCCCGGCGGAGAAGCGCGCCCAGGCGATCGCCTCGTGGGCGGCCGCCTCCGGGCTGTCCATCTCGCTCGGCCCGCTGCTCGGCGGCGCGCTGCTGAGCGCGGGCATGTGGTGGGGTTCCGTGCTGGAGCTCGTCGCCCTGATCACCCTCGTCGCCCTCGCCGCCACACTGGCCTGGGTGCCCGAGATCCGGGCGAGCGGGGCCGGGGAGCTGCGCATGATGCCCGTCGCCGGGTCCCTGGGCGGTATCGGCCTGCTCGTGTTCGGGGTGGTGCACGCCACCGACAAGGGCTGGACCTACGTGGGCACCTGGCTGCCCGCCGCCATCGGCGTGCTTGTATTGGCGGTTCTCGTCGTGATCGAGGCGCGGCACCGCGAACCGCTCGTGGACGTCGGCCTCTTCAAGCACGCCTCGTTCACCATCGCCGCGGTGGCCCTGACGCTCGGCTCGTTCGTCGTCTTCGGCTACCTGTACTTCATCACCTTCTACCTGCAAATCCTGCGCGGCTACTCGCCGTTGCAGACCGGGCTGCTGCTCATTCCGCTGTCCGTGGGGCTGGTCGTCGGAGCGCCGCTGTCGCGTGTGGCGGCCGGGCGGTTCGGGGCGCGCGCGACGATCGCCGCCGGGATCGCGCTCATGACGGTCGGGTTCGTCTGCGTGGTCGGGCTGGGAGCCCGTACGGGGGTGGCCTGGTTCGTGGCCGACGCGTTCGTACTGCAACTCGGCTTCGCGCTCGTCCTCGCGCCCGGCATGACACTGGCCTCCTCCTCGGTGCCGACCGAGCGCGCCGGCGCCGGATCGGCGCTGCTGAACACGTTGCGGCAACTCGGCAGCGCGCTCGGCGTCGCGGTCCTCGGGTCCGTCCTCTGGTCGCGGTACTCGGGCCTCGTGTACGACCGGCTCGCCGGCTCCTCGGAGGGCGTCCGTCGCGCGGCGTCGGACTCGCTCGCCTCGGCGCTGGCCACGGGCGACTCCGCCGCGGTGAAGGCCGCCGGGTCGGCGTTCCTCAGCTCCATGCACACGGCGGCGCTGGTCGCGGCCGGGGTGAGCGCGGTCGCGCTGCTGATCACGGTGGTGGTGCGTACGTCCGGGGGGAGGGGGGTCGTTGCTTCGGGTGCTTCGGGTGCTTCGGGTGCTTCGGGTGCTTCGGGTGGTTCCGGCTCCGGTTCTGGCTCTGTCTCCGATTCCGGCTCTGGTTCTGGTTCTGCTGCTGTTTCTGAAGTGTCAGTTCGGGGGTGCGTTTCCGCTGATCGTGACTGATTGCGACTGATCGCGGCCGGGTCCGGTCGGGGTGCCTTGTGGCTCCCGGCCGGGCGTTCGGCTCAGTTCTTCGGCGCAGTTCTTCGGATCGGCTCCTCGGCTCAGGCCTTCGGCTGGGCGAGGCGGGGGAAGAGGGCTTCGGCGTTGCCCCGGTCGATCGCTTCTGCCTGGCCCGGGGCGAAGTCGGGGTACGTCTCCAGGAAGCGGTTGTAGTAGGTGCCCGCCTCCTGCGGGGCGAAGGGCCAGTCGCTGCCGTACAGGACGTGGCCCGGTTCGGCGAACGCCAGGAGAGAGGGCAGTGAACTGGGGCTCGCCGCCAGCGCGGTGTCGAAGTAGAACCGCTTGAGGTCGTGGATCACGTCCTCTGCTGTACGGCTGGTGTCGAGCGCGGTCGCGTTCAGGCCGGCGAAGCGGTAGGCCGCGTAGGGCAGGAAACCGCCGCCGTGCGACAGGATCACCTTCACCTTGCGGTGCCGGCTCAGTACACCGTTGAGCGCCATGTTCAAGGCGGTACGGGTGGTGTCGAAGACGTAGTCGGCGACGGGTGCCGGGGTGCCGGGCAGCAGAGGCATCGGGGGCTGCGCCGGGTGGACGAACACGACCGCCGCGCGCCGGTCGAGTTCGGCCCACAGCGGCTCGAACGCGGGGTCGCCGAGGTAGCGGCCGCCGGTGTTGGACATCAGCACCACTCCGTCGGCGCCGAGGGTGTCCAGCGCGTAGGCGGCCTCCTCCAGGGCCGCGTCGACGTCGGGGAGGGGGACTGAGGCGAAGGAACCGATACGGGTGGGGTGGTCCTTCGCCATTTCGGCGCCGTACTCGTTGACGGCGCGGGCGAGGGTTTGTGCTTGGGGTGCGCGTTGGTTGTCGGTGCTGCGGCCTGTTCCGGTGCCGGTTGCTGTTCCGGTGCCCGTGGTGGTGCCGGTGGTGGTGCCTTTGCCTGGGGCGTTGTTGCTGAGGTGGACGCCGGGTGCTGTGACCGACAGGACGCCGGTGGCGATGCCCTGTTCGTCCATCATCGCGATCGCGTCGGCCGCGCTCCAGGCCGGGATCGCCCAGCCGCCGGAGTCCAGGCCGAGGTCGTTCAGGGCCTTGGCCCATACCGGCGGAACTATGTGCTGGTGGACATCGATGCGTTGCGAGGCGTTCATTTGCCTAACCGCCTAAAGGTTAGCTTGCTAACGACTTCATTTAGTAAGCTAACAAGCGTGGGGGGTATAGGCAACGGCGGAGGGCGTGTGATGCCGGACTCAGGCGTGGGATCAGGTTCGGGTTCGGGGTCGGGGTCGGGGCAGGATTCGGGTGTGGAGGAGCTGGCGCAGGCCGCTGACGCGCTCTTCTATGCGATGCGCCGCGCCCGCTCGGCCGCCGGGCAGGAGGGCTCCGGCCTGACCCTTGCCCAGTTGGCGCTGCTCAATCCGCTGGCGGGCGAGCGGGAGCTGCCGGTGGGGCAGTTGGCCGCTGCGGCAGACGTCAGTGTTCCTACCGCCACCCGGATGCTTCAGCAACTGGAAGGCAAGGGCAGTGTGCTCCGTCGGCGCTCGCCGACCGATGAGCGCCGGGTTCTGGTCAGCCTCACTGAGGAAGGGGTCGATCAGCTCGCGGCCGTACGTGCCCGGCTCCGTGAACGTCAGGCTCGCCTCGCGCGGTTCTCGCCTGCCGAGCGCGCCCAACTCGCTCGTCAGCTGCGACGGTTGTCTGATTTGATCGCCGGTGTGGATGATTGATCGGTGGCGCTCGGCTGGTGGTACCTGGCTGGCGATGCTCGACCGGTGATGTCCGACCGGCGATGCCTGGCTGTCAGTGCCTGACTGTCAACGCCTGGCTGCCGGGAAGTGAAGTTGGGAGCTGAGAGTTGAGGGGGCATCACCTATGGCCATCACGTTGAACCACACCATCGTCCCGGCCGTCGACCATGAGGCGGCGGCGCGGTTCTTCGCCTCTGTCATGGGCTTGGAGTACGGCGGTCCGGACCGGCATTTCGCACCGGTGCGGGTCAATGACTCGCTGACGCTGGACTTTATGTGTGTGGAGAATCCTGTCGGGCATCACCTGGCGTTCGACGTCGACTCGTCGACCTTTGACGGGATCCTGGCCCGCATCCGCGCCGCCGGTGTGCCGTACGGCAGCGACCCCAACGAGCCGGACAACGGCCGGATCGACCACCCGCTGTGCCCGCGCGGACTGTACTTCGTCGATGACGCCCGGAATCTCTATGAGGTCATGTCGTCTGGGTGATTGTCTCTCGCGGCCCCTCGTCGTCTCTCGCCGTCTCTCGCCGTCTCTTGGCGTCTCTTGGCGTCTCCTGGTGTCTCTTTTGTGGGGGGTGTGGTGCTGGGTGGGGCGGTATTGCCGGTGGGTGGGTGCTTGTTTCGTCTCGGACCCTCCGGGTCCAAGGCGCTAGCAGCGGGAGGGGAGGGGGCCGGGCTGCTGTCGGTTTGCTGGCTGCGGGCGGGGTTGTGGCTGGGGTTAGAGAAGGCTCGCTGCGCTTTGCCTGCTGGTTGCTGCCGCGATGGGGTTGGTGCAGGGCTCTTCGGGTGCGGGTGGGTTTGGGGCTCGGGCCTGTGATCCACGGCAGTTGGCAGTGGAGTGCGGCTCGCTGCGCTGCGTCTGGTCGTGGTTTCTGTCCGAGGGGGGTTTCCGCACCCAGGGGAGGGGTCTGAGGGTGTGGAAACTCCCCTCCGACGCCCGCGTGCCCGATATGCCCGGCCTGGCAGGTTGAATGGGCAACCGGTTGGGGTTTCCATCCGATTCCGCGCCCGTTATGGCGCTTTTGCCTGATGGAAACTCCTGCCTACTTGTCGGTAGTCAGCGAGGCCCTCGACGAGGCGGCGGGCCGGGCCGCGCAGCGCAGCGGAGCCCTCCCTGACCTCAACCCCAGGACCGGGCGACAGCCAGCGAACCGGCCCACGCCGCCCACTCCCCGCCCCTGCCGGATCATTGGGCCGCAGCCCACTCCCACCCCCGCACTCGAAAGCCCCACCGAGACCACTTCGCGGCAGCTACCAGCGGGCAAAGCGCAGCGAGCCTTCTCTGACCCCAGCCATGCACACGGCGACGGGCAGCGGACCGACAGTGGCCCGGCCCCCTCCCCTCCCGCTGCTGGCGCCTTGGACCCGGAGGGTCCGAGACGAGAGCCGCAGTCGGCCGGGCGCAATACCGCCCCACGCAACAACAGCCGCCGCGAAGCGCAGCGGCACCATTTCGTGGTCGGAGCCGCGCGGGCCGGCATGGACGGCGAACTTGCCCGTCTCCTGCGCGGAGAGCAGCCGTGGCCAAACGCTTCCCGCCCGTGGAGCGGCACGCCGACCTGATCCGTACCGCCCCGGCATTCGCCTTGATGGGCCATCACTTGACCGAACGGCGCGACGTCGCCCACGGCTTGCGTGGTGCCGGAAGCTGCTGCCCGATCATCACGCCGGAGCCTTTTGAGCCTGGTCACAGGGCAGTCCGGCGTATCGGCCGGAAGATCTCGGCGGTATCGGACCCCTAGGGGTACCTTCCGGCGCCTTTGGGCCGTACGCACCAGAGGGCACTTGCTGATCCGGCCGGAGTTCGGCCTCCGACCCTACTCAGCCCCGCTCAGCAGTCGTTTTGCGGCTGTCGTCGGGCCGTCCGTCTGGATCGTGGATGACAGTGTCTTCGCTCGTGCGCGGGTCGCGGGTGAGAGGGCTGTTGTGAGTGCGGCCGACAGGGAGGCGAAGGTCGGGGTCGGGTCGGGGTGGGATGTGCCGATGGACAGTTCGGAGACTCGGGCGGCCCAGTACTGCTGGTCCGCGATGCGGGGGAGTACTACCTGGGGGGCGCCGGCTCGGGCCGCGGTTGTTGTGGTGCCTGCGCCGCCGTGGTGGATGACGGCGGCGACGCGGGGGAACAGTGCTTGCTGGTTGACCTCGCCCACTGCGAAGCAGTCTTCGGCGTCGTCGATCGGGGTCAGGTCCGCCCAGCCGCGGGCCAGGAGTACGCGGTGGCCCTGGGCGCGGGCTGCTTCGGTGGCGGTGCGGGCGATGCCTTGCGGGGCGTGTGCGGCCATGCTGCCGAAGCCCACGTAGACCGGGGGCTCGCCCTGGTCCAGGAACCGTTCCAGTTCTCGTGGGAGTGGGCGGGTGTCGGGGAGGGTCCATGGGCCCGTCCGTACCAGGTCCAGGTCGGTCAGGCCCACCGACGGGCAGAGCGTCGCGTCGGCCGCCAGCCACGGGCGGTCGGTGAAGACGTGGTCGCGGACGTTGTCCACCGGCGGCAGGCCGAGCGCCGCCCGATGGCGGTTGAGCGCCTCGCCGTACAGCCCGTTCACGCGCTGGGCGTCCTGTTCCCACAGCACCCGGTGGTCGGTCTCGTCCTGCGCGGACTCGGCGCCCGGCCGGGCGCCGGGACGGAAGTGCCGTGACGGCAGGCCGAAGATGTGGAAGCACGCGTACACGTAGGGGATGCCCAGCTTCTCGGCCACGTCCCGTGCGCCGGCCGGCATCAGGCCCGTCGCCAGCAGTGCGTCACACCCCTTGGCCGCCTCCATGAGCGTGGTGAACCGCGCGGCCACCAGCTCCGGGGCGAGCCGGAACGCGTCCTGTGCCGTCGGCGGCTTCGGGCCGGCGACCACTGAGCGCACTGTCGGGCCGAGCGGTACCAGCGGTGCGCCGGCCCGTGCCAGCAGCGTCCTGAAATCGTCGTCCGGCGGCGCGCACACCACTGCCTCCGCCCTGAGTTCCCGCAACCCCACCGCCAGTCCCGCCAGCGGTTCGACGTCTCCGCGCGATCCCCATGCCGTCAGACACACCCGCATTTCGCGACCCCCAGTTCCGCAAGTTCCCGCTTTCGGCCGCTGATTGTGCGGTACGGGCCGGGGCTTGTGGCAAGCCCCCCAGTGCGCTATAGCTTGGAAACGGCAGGGAGAGGTTCGTTCTCCTTGCCTTTTTGCTTTGCCCTCCGGCACCGGTGTCTCGGCTCGTAGGGGAATCCGGCGAACTCGCTGACCGGCGCGGGGCCGGCCACTACCGTGATTGCTTTCCGTAGTGGCGCGAACACGCCCGCCCCGGCCGTCCCCGAGGAGCCGCACATGTCCGATTCCCTGGAGCTGGAACCCCGTGGCCTGGTCCTCGACTTCGGCGGGGTGCTCACCACGTCCGTCGCCGAGTGCGCCCGCGCCTTCTGCCTGCGTGAGGGGCTGGCCCCGGACGCCTTTACGCAGGTGATCTCGGCGGACCCGGTGGGCCGGGCGCTCTTCGCCGACCTGGAGTGCGGCGCGATCGAACAGGCCGAGTGGAACGAGTGCACCGGGCCCCTGCTGGGCGTCGACGGGACCGGTCTCCTCGGCCGCGTCCTGGCCGACCTGCGCCCCGAACCCCTCGTCGTCGACGCCGCGCGGGCCGCCCGGCGTGCGGGCGTACGCGTGGGCGTCCTCTCCAACAGTCTCGGCCGCAGCCCGTACGACCCCTACGCGGGGTACGGGCTCGACACGGAGTACGACGCCGTGGTGCTCTCCGGCGACTACCGGCTCCGCAAGCCCGACCCGGAGCTGTACCCGATCGTGCTGGGGCTGCTGGGGCTGCCCGCCGGAGCGTGCGTGTTCGTGGACGACTCCGCCCGTAACCTGCTGCCCGCCCAGGATCTCGGCATGGCCGTCGTCCTCGACGCCGAACCGGCCGACACCGTCGCCGAGATCACCAGGCTCCTGCGCGGCGCCCCCGCCGAGTCCGGTTCCGGGAGCGGAGAGGGCTGAACGGAGCCGTAATAGCCGCCGGTGGAGGTGAGTTGGTCCATCCGCCCCGCCTGTCGTCAACCGCGACGGACCCGCCGCTCACCGTTCAGGTGGCATTCGGCGTGGCACCCGCGCAAGAGCGCCGCCCCCGCCTCCCGCCCCGCCAAAGTGATCACTTCCGGGGCGCGCAGCGCGCCCCACAACTGGAAGGTGATCGCATGCGAGCGTTCACGCGCGCCCTCGTGGTGGCGGTCTGTGCGGCCGGCGCCGCCCTGACCGTCGTTCCGGTGGCGCAGGCCGCCCCGGACGCGGCCGGCTGCCGCTACTACTACACAAGCTGGGGCCGCGGCCCGAACGGCGAGACCACTGGTTCGGGCGAGTACGGCGAGGGCGCCACCGACCCCGAGGGCCGCGTCTGCCAGAACGGCTGGTGGATCGACCAGAACCCGGACGACGGCCGCTACTAGGAGCTGCCGCCGGCAGTCTTTCGGCGGTATTCGGGTGACATTCCGGGTGCGGGAACAGACCGTTCCGCACCCGGAATTTCTGCTTCCAGGGGATGGTTCCCCGCCCCCGGCGAGCGCGCGGCGCGTACGTGTGCGGGGGCACCGTACCTGGTCGGCTGCGGTGGACGAGGGCCCGGGGCTTCGGAATACGGTGGGGGAACAGCTGGTTTCCCGGCTGGGGATCCGGACCGTATCCGCGAGCTGAGAGGCAAGCATGAGCACCGTTGAGCTCACCAAGGACAACTTCGACGAGATCGTCTCCGGGAACGGTTTCGTACTGATCGACTTCTGGGCCGAGTGGTGCGGCCCCTGCAAGCAGTTCGCCCCGGTGTACGAGAGCGCCGCCGAGCGCCACGAGGACCTGGTCTTCGCCAAGGTCGACACCGAGGCGCAGCCCGAGCTGGCCGCCGCCTTCGAGATCCAGTCGATCCCCACGCTGATGATCGTGCGCGACAACATCGCCGTCTTCGCGCAGCCCGGCGCGCTGCCCGAGGCCGCCCTTGAGGACGTCATCGGCCAGGCCCGCGGTCTCGACATGGACGAGGTGCGCGCCTCCGTGGCCGAGCAGCAGGCCCAGGCGCAGGCGCAGCAGGGCAGCGGGCAGGAGCAGGGCGACCGTGGCTGACCTGCTGCTGATCCGGCACGGCGAGACCGAGTGGAGCCGGTCGGGTCAGCACACCAGCTGGACGGACCTGCCGCTGACCGGCCGCGGCGAGGAACAGGCGACCGCCCTGCGGCCGCTGCTCGCGGGGCTGACGGTGGTACGGGCGCTGGTGAGCCCGCTGGCGCGGGCGCAGCGGACCGCCGAGCTCGCGGGGCTCGGCGACGTCAAGGTCGAACCCGACCTGCACGAGTGGGACTACGGCGCGTACGAGGGCATCTCCACCGCCGAGATCCACCGCACCCGGCCCGACTGGGACCTGTGGCACGACGGCGTCGCGCCCGGCCCCGCCGAGCATCCGGGCGAGACGCCCGAGCAGGTGGGGGCGCGCGCGGATCGCGTGCTGGCGGGCATCGAGCCGCTGCTGGGCGATGACGGCGACGAAGGGGCGGGCGACGTCGTGCTCGTCGCGCACTCGCACTTCCTGCGGGTGCTGACCGCGCGCCGGCTCGGGCTGCCGGCCGCCGACGGCGCGCTGTTCCGGCTCGACACCGGAACGATCAGCCGCATCGGCACCGAGCACGCCCGCCCGGCGATCGTCGCCTGGAACGTCTCCTCGGAGCTGCTCCCCGGGTAGGCCGTGACGGGGGCCGCCGTGGTGGTCCGCTGAGGTTGGTCAGCGGGGTGGATCAGCGAGATGGATCACCGAGGCGGATCACCTAGGCGGATCATCGATATGGGGCGGCGCACGCGGCTTTTGCGGCCCGTGCCCCGCCCCGTTTCGGCTGTTCGGTCCTGTCCGGCCTCGTCTGCCCCAGCCTGCCTTGGTCGCCTCCGCCCCGTCCCGGCGCCCCGAAGCGCGTACGTACGCCCGGCAGCCCCACCGGACCCGGCCCCGCCGCCCCTCAGCCGCTCCTTCGCCCCAGCAGCCCGTACGTCAGCGCCACCAGCGTCACGCAGATGGCCGAGATCGCCAGCGGCCAGTGAATTCCGTGGTGCAGGACGAACCACGCGCCGGCGAACGCGCCCAGCGCCATTCCCAGCACCGAGCCGACGCGGCGGGCCGCCCTCGGGTCGGTGCCGCCGGCCAGGGACGAGTCGGCGGCCAGGCCCGTGAGCGTCATGGTCAGCACCGTCGTGGTCATGTCGGGTACGGCCATCCGGCGGACCGTGGAGTTGCGGATGCCCATGGCGACCGCGAGGACCGCGACCACCGCGTATCGGCGGCCGGTGCCGGTCGTGGTGGCCGCGATGGCGGCGGCGGAGCCGGTCAGCGCGGCCTCGGCCGTGAGTGCGCCGCCGAACCAGGTGTGCGTCGGGCGTTCGGTCATCGCCACCGCGAACCGGCCGGCGAGCACCGCCCCGAGGAGGAAGCCCGCGACGGAGACCAGTGACGCGTAGGCGGAGAAGCCGGGCGCGCCGGCGGCGGCGAAGCCGAGGACGACCACGTTGCCGGTCATGTTGGCGGTGAAGACCCGGCCGAGGCCGAGGTAGCTCACGGCGTCGAGGAAGCCGCTGACGACGGTCAGCGTCAGCATGACGGCGGGCAGTCGGTCCTCCGCGGCCTTCGCGCCGCCGCCGCGCGCCGCGCTCACGCGGGGGAGTGGCCGGGGTCGTCCGGCGGCCCCGCCGTGACCCGTTGCAGCAGTCCCCAGGTGAACTCCGCGACGTACGGCCGCCGCGCCCCCGCCGCGTCCGGCGCCGTGAACGCCAGCCGCCAGCGGGTCGGGGCCGTGCCCTCCATGGGGCGGGCCGGTGCGAACGCGCGCGCCGCCTCGTCGACCGTGCACGTCCACGGGCGCAGGTCCTCGGCCGTACGGAGGCCGGGGCCCGCGGCGTCCGGGGCGCGGATCAGCCACTCGTTCCACACCCCGCCGCCCGGCGCGGTCAGCACCTCGAACCGCAGGTCCGGCCAGAGCGGCACCGGCCAGGTGAGGGCCTCGCAGGTCAGGTCGCCGATGCGGCGTTCGGCCGCGGTCTCGGGCGGGCCCAGCACCGAGCGGTAGCGGGAGACCGTGCCGCGCCGCCGGGAGGAGTGCAGCATGGCCTGCCAGCGGCGGTTCGCCTCGCGCATGTCCGGCCGCTCCACGCCCAGTTCGCGCAGCGCGTCCTCGACCAGGCCCGGCTGGTGGTCGGCCATCCGGCGCAGCAGTACGAGCTGGAACTGGAGCGGGCCGAACGGCGGCGGGGCGGTGGTCGTGTCACGCGTGGAGCTCATGCGCCCCATCGTCGCGCACTCCCGCCCCGCCGGGGCGTGCGGTTCCGGGGAGGAACAGCACCGAATTCACGTAACGGAGCCGGTGGGGCGGGAGTGAGCGGCGCAGCAGTCCGTGGTCGGCGACGTGGGCCGTACGGGCCTGGTGGGCGGCCAGGTCGAACTCCGCGAGCGGCACCCACTCCGCGCCGGGCAGCACCCACCCCCGGTAGCCGTGCTCCGCCAGCAGCGCGAGGACCGGGCCGGGCGGCTGGATGCGGCATTCCAGCTCGACGAAGAGCGCGGGGCGCTCGCGGCGCAGCAGTCGCCGCGCGCCGCGCAGCACGGCCGCCTCGCCGCCGTCCACGTCCACCTTGAGCAGGGTCACCCCGGTGAGCCCGAGGTCGTCCAGGGCCAGGCACGGCACGGTGAGCGCGGCGCCGTGCAGGGGGCGGCGCACGAGCGAGGAGACGCCGCGGTCGCCGCGTCCGCCCGGCGGCAGCCAGAGCGTGGCCACGCCGGACCGGTCGGCGGCCGCGGCCTGCACCACGTCGACGTTGCCGGGCGCGGTGGCGGCCAGCGCGCGGGCCAGGTGCGGCACCGGCTCGACCGTGACGACCCGGTCGGCGCGCCGGGCCAGGGGGCGCGACCACGGCCCGTACCAGCCGCCCACGTCGACGGCGGTGCCGCCGCGCGGGCAGAAGTCCGGCAGCCGGCGCAGCTCCGGTTCGAAGCGCGGGTAGAGCCGGGCGGCGGCCGCGGCGACCAGCCGGGGCGGCAGCCGCCGGGCGCAGCGGGCGGCGAGGGTCACGAGGCGCCGATCCGCTTCAGCAGCCGCTCGTGCTCGTCGTCGGAGACCGGCTCGCCGCTGGTGGGGAGGAGCTGCGGGATGCCGTCGACGATGGGGTAGCGGCGGCGCAGCCGCGGGTTGTAGAGGAGGTTCTCCGTCTCGACGAGGGAGAGCGGTCCCTTGTCGAGCGGGCAGGCGAGGATTCTCAGCAGGGGGTCGTCAGCTCTCATGGCTCAAGTCCTTTGCAGGGGAGGGTTGTCGAGTGCGCGTGTCGTCGCGCGGCAGGGCCAGGAGTACGGCCACGGCCAGTGCGGCGCCGCCCAGGCGCAGCGCGAGGCGCACCGGGTCGGCGGGCAGCGGCTCGCCGAACGCGAACGTGCCGCAGGCGACGGTGAAGACGGAGGTGACCGTCGTGCACACGGGCACGATCAGCGAGGCGCGGCAGCGTTGCAGGGCGGTCTGCGACAGCACCAGCCCGGCGGCCCCGGTGAACAGGAGCAGATACGGGTACGGCGAGGCCAGCAGGTCGAGGGCCGCGCCGCCGATGCCGTGCGTGGTCAGCAGGCCCGACACGCCCTTGATGGCCAGCGAGCTGACCCCGTACAGCAGGCCGACCGCCGACCCGTACTCCACGCCCGTGGGTCGCCGCCCGCGTCCGGCGCGGCGCTCGGCGGCCCCGTACAGCAGCAGCCCCGCCGCCAGCGAGGGCAGGCAGACGGCGAGCAGCGTGCCCGTCGGCGCGGAGCGGCTGATGGGGTCGGCCGCTCCCTGGAGGGAGGCCACGACCATCAGGAGGGCGCAGAGGATCACGGCGATCGACCGCCGCTCGCGGGCGCTCGTACGTTCCCCCAGGACCACGGAGGACAGCAGGAGCAGCAGCACCATCCCGGAGACGAACAGGCCCTGCGCGGCGGCGATGGGCAGCGTGCGGTAGACCGCCAGCTGGGCGGCGAACCCCAGCGCCAGCGCGCACGAACCGCCGATCCACAGCGGGCTGCCGAGCAGCAGCCGCACCACGCGCAGGGGCCTGCCGGAGCTGAGCGCCGGCAGTCCGGTGAGGGCGCGTTTCTCCAGGACGAAGCCCGTGCTGTAGAGGACGTTGGCCAGCAGCGCCGCCAGCACGCCCCACAGCACGGCTACACCTTCCGGGCGTGCGCCAGGAGGATCGAGGCGAGCGAGGGCGCGCGGCAGGCCGCGCGGTCCAGGGGGCGCAGCGGCCGGGGCACGTCGTGGTACGGGGCCCCCGCCAGGCGTACGGCCGCGAATCCGGACGCGGTGAGCAGTTCGCGCAGTGCTCGTGCCGTGAACAGCCGCAAATGGCCCACGACTTGAGTGCCTGGGCGCCCATGGATCTGACGCAGGCTCACTTCCGAGAAGACCGGCTGCACCCCGGCCAGCAGCAGCGCGCGGTTGTACCAGGCGGCCAGATTGGGCGTGGACAGCAGGAGGTGGCCGCCGGGGCGCAGCACGCGGCGGATCTCCTCCAGCGCGCCGTCCGGGTCCACCAGGTGTTCGATCACCTCGCTGAACAGCACGGCGTCGGCGACGCCGGACGCGAACGGCAGCCCGCCGCCGGTCACCTCGCCCCGCACCGCGTACGGCATGCCCCCCGCCGCCCGCCGCAGCGCGCCCTGCGACCAGTCGACGCCGACGAACCGGTGGCCGGGCAGCGCGGCGGACGCGATGGCCGCCGCCGTGCCGTCGCCGCAGCCGACGTCCAGGACGGTGGCCGGCCCGGCCGCCCCCATCGGGCCCAGCGCGCGGGCGAGCATACGGGCCTGGCGGCGGCCCCGGTCCGCGCCCGAGGCGACGGGTACGGCGGGGTCCTCGTAGAAGTCCCGCAGTCGGGGCGCGGTGGTGGCGGTGCCGCTCATGTGCCCTCCTTCGGGCGTCGGAGGTCTGTGGGGTCTGTGGTGTCTGTGGTGTCTGTGGGGTCTGTGGAGTTCGTGGGGTCTATGGATCCTGTGGAATCCGTGGGGTGTGCGGGCGTCGCGGACGTCGCGTCGAGCGCGCGCGTGAAGATCTCCGCGAGCTCCGCGCCCGCCGCGTCGTCCAGCAGCGCGCGGGACCAGCGCAGCGCCACGTGCAGCCGCCCGCCGGTGCTCGCCGTGGTGACGGTCAGGCCGCGCGGCATCCGGGCCGGGGCCGAGAACCACACGGCGTCCGCCCGCCCCGCGTCGCCGAAGTCCAGCGGGTAGGGGAGGCGGCCGATGTTGCTCAGCAGCGTCGTGGAGGCCCAGGGCGCGGCGGCCCGGCGCAGCCCGCGGGTCACGGCCGCTCGTACGCCCACCGGCAGTACGGGCGCGGTCAACAGGGTCTCTCCGAGGCCGAGTTGGGGTCCCGACGTCGACTTGAGCGTACGGGTCCGGGCGGCGGTGCGGCGCAGTAGGCGGGCCACGGCGGCCGGGTCGGGGCGCTCGGCGGTCAGCGCCGCCTCGTCGAGCGGCTCGTCCGCTCCGAAGCCGACGTCGACGAGGCGGGTGCCGTTGCCGATGGGCATGTCGCTGCCGCGGGTGCGGTCGTCCACCGGCATGGTGATCCGCACGGGCCGGGTGGGGGCGGCGCGCAGCAGGTTCCAGCGCGCCACCATCAGCCGGGTGGCGACCAGGAGTTGGTCGTTGACCGTGTACGGAGCGCCGCCGCCCGAATCCCGGTGCGGTCGGCCCGGCACGGGCAGTTCGGCGAGCAGCATGCCGTTGCCGTGCGCCGGGGCGGCCGTCGAGGCGGCGACGCGCACCGGGCGGCCCCTGCCGCGCCGGCCGGAGGCGGGTTCGGGGGCGGGGCCGGGGGCGGGCTTCGCGCGCCGGGGAGCGGGCGGAGCGGCCCGCGCGGGCGAGTTGTCCCGCCCGCCGTACAGCTCGGCGGCGGTCGCCAGCACCCGCAGGCAGGCCGGGCCGTCGAGCGCGGTGTGATTGATGGTGAGCAGCAGGATGCAGCCGCCGCCCGTCCCGTCCGCGCCGGTCACCACGTCCAGCCGGACGGGCGGCGACGCGGACAGCGGCGGGCAGTCGGCGAGCGCGCGCTCCCGGGCCCGTACGAGCGCGTCGGCGCCCCGCGGCGGGAAGGCCACCGGGTCGGTGTCCGGCTCGCCGGTCTGCTCCCACTCGTAGCGCCTGCGCCACCAGGCCGACGGGGCCTGCCGCACAAGGATGCGGGGGTGGCGCAGCAGCGCCTGGTGGAAGGCGGCGCGCAGCCGGCCGGGGTCGGGGCGGGCGGGGAGGTGCGCCTCGATGTGCACGGTCTCCGGGTCCTCGTCCTGGAGGCAGTGCCGGGAGATCTCGTCGACGGTGGGGAAGGGGATGCGGCGCGACGCGCTCCCCTCTGCGCCCGGGCGCGCGGCGGTTCCTCGGTCCACGGTCGTCATGCTCCCTCCGCTGGGGGGTTCGGGGGCGGTGAGGGCTTGGGAGGTGGCGAGGATTCGGGGCCCGGCTCGTACGAGGGGGCGGGCGGAGGGGGCTCATGGGGCGGGCCAGGCGGCGGCTCGTACGCGGGGTCGGGCGGCGGCGGCTCGTAAGAAGAGTCGGGCGGCGGGGCGGCGGCGAGAACCGGGCGCGGCGTCGGCCGCGGCACCGTGACGATCGCCGCCGTCAGGGCGATGACGGCGAGCACCTGGGCCGCGCCGCCGAACGCGCCCTCGCTCATCGCCACCGGCTGCCCGGCCCCGGTCGTCGCCGCGATCATCGCGCCGACCATGGCCAGCAGTGCCGTCGGCACCAGCAGCCAGGGGCGGGCCCGGGCGACCACGGCCAGTACGGGCACGACCAGCGCCAGCGGGCCCGCGACCACCACGAGGACGGCGGTCAGCGCCACGGCCCCCAGGACCCAGCCCGGCGCGGGCGGCGGTGCGGGCGGCTCGGCGGCCGGGCGGCGGCGGACGGAGGCGAGGAGGGCCAGCAGCGCGATGCCCGCCGCGCCGCCGATCAGCCCCGCGTCGTAGGTCGTCGACGGCGCGTACGAGAGCTCGACCGTGCCGCCCTGCCCGGCCGGCACCAGGAAGCCCTGCTGCCAGCCGTCGACGCGCAGCGGGGTCAGCCGTTTGCCGTCGAGGGTCGCGTGCCAGCCGGAGTTGGCGTTCTCGTACGTCTGGAGGTACGCGGCCGGGCCCGCGCCGACGCGCACGGCGCGCCGGTCGCCCGCCCAGTCGAGGGCCTTGGTCGCGCGCGCCGCCGCCGGGGCCGCCGCCTTGCCGCGCGTCAGGCCGACGTCGGTCAGGGCCAGCGGCCCCTGGTCCCCGGCCTCGACGGTGTGCGTGCCGGGCGCGAGCGGCAGCGCGCCGCCGCGGGCCTCGTCGCCGCACAACTCGACCTTGATGGGGCGCCGTTCGGTCAGGTCGCGGACGCGGCCCGACGCCTTGGTCGCGTGCAGGGTGCCGTCCACGGCGAGCGCCGGGCCCCGGCCGCAGGGCAGCGAGAAGCGGGCGGACGGGTCGGGCGGGGGCGTGCGCAGGTCGTCGAGGGCGGGCACGTACACCTCGCTGAGCCCCACGGGGAGCTGTAACTGCCGGTCGGCGAGGGGGTTGTGGACGGTGAGCGGGGCGACCTCGCTGATGGTGATGTCGAGCTGGTCGGTGACGATGGGTTCGAAGCGGGCCTGGCCGTTCTCGTCGACGCCCGCGGTGGCCGCGCCGTACGGGGAGTTGATGAGGACCTGCTGGGGCCGGGTGGAGAGGCCGCCCGCCGCGGCGAGGACGATGTTGTCGATGCTCCGCCGGCCCGGCCAGCGCAGATGGATGACGGGCCGGTCCCCGGCGATCCAGGCGGTGGTGAGGTCGCCGTCGACCAGGTTGCGGGCGCTCAGGGAGTTCCCGGTGCGGGCGGTGGAGTCGGCCGTCGCGGTGACGCGCCGCCGGCTGCCGGGCGCCACGAGGTCGAGGAGCCGGTCGAGTTCGTCGCCGGGCACGGGGAGGGCGGAGGCGGTGACGGAGAAGCGTTCTTCCGCGGAGGTGGTGGTGAACCGGCGGTGCAGGCCGGCCTCGGCGGCGGCCGGTGAGAGTCCGCCCGGGTCGCTGCCGCGGTGCAGCGAGTACGTCTCGCTCGCCGCGTCCGTACCCTGCGCGTCCGTCGGCAGCGCGAGCAGCCGGGCCACCTGGACGCCCGGGATGGAGACCTCGGAGAAGCCCGCGCCGGACAGCCCCGGCTTGGGGTCCTGCGAGGCCAGGATGGTGATCTTCAGCCATTTCGCCTGCCCCGTGGGCGCTTTGACAGGTTGCGTCAGTCCGTTCGGCTGGAGCGGGCTGTCGGCCGTGCCCCGGTCGGTCTGCACGCGTACGAGCGTGGGGGCCGCCCGCGTCCCGTCGCCCGGCAGCGGCGTCAGCTGGATCGAGGCGGGGATCGAGGTGGGCGTGTCGAAGCCGACGCGCAGCCACTGGCCGACCGGGTGGCCGGGGGTGCCCTCGGCCCACGCGGTGTCCGGGTTGCCGTCGAAGGCGTTCGCCGGGTCGTACTGCGGGAGCTGGAAGAGCCAGTTGCCGCTGCTGGAGGCGGTGACCTGCGCCGCGCCGCGCAGCACGGCCGTCGTCTGGTGCCGCACGCCCTTGACCGGCAGGATCTGCTTCGGCGGCCGGCCCGCGTCCTGGAGGCTGTCGGGCAGGTTCCGCTCCTTCGGCCCGTAGGTGTACGAGGTGTTGGTGTTGACGAGCCCGAAGCGGGTGTCGGCGCGGCGCAGCCCGTCGCCGACCGCCTGGAGCGGCGGCGAGCCGATCCCCGGGTGGTTGTCGCCGGTCAGCACGGCGGGTCGGCCGCGCATCGACGGGTCGGCGGAGAGCGGGAGCAGCGACTCGGGGCCGCCGCTGACGACGGCCGTGCCGGAGACCGGCTTCGCGGTGACCGGGCCCGGCCGGGGGGTGTTGACAGGTTCGTAGATCTCGACGGCCTGCTGCCGCGGGAAGAGCCCCTGTACCTGTACGGGCGTCTCGGCGGGGATGCGGCCGCCGGTCAGCAGCGGGCCGAAGGCGGCGGCCCTGCGGTAGCCGGAGGCTTCCAGGGTGCGCTTCACGGTCTGCGGGGGGACGTAGCCGATCTGGTCCGGGTCGAGGTCGTTCCGTACGACCACGTCGTACAGCCCGGCGCGCCCCAAGTAGTCCCGCAGGCCCGGCACTTCGGTGCCCGACATCAGCGCCTGCTCCACGGCGTCCATCGCGCGCCGCGAGCCGGGGGCGCCGAACGGCACGTAGTCGCGCTGCGCCCAGCGGGATTCGGCGAGGACGTCGAGGGGCTGGTCGATGGGGGAGCCCCAGGTGTAGATGCCGTGCGCGGTGGCCGGGACGACGAGGGCGCGGCTGTCGGGGGAGTGCTCCTTGAGCCAGTCCGCCGCCTTCGACCAGTGCGCGGGCAGCTTGGTGAAGGAGCCCGGCTGGAGCACGGTGCCGTTGAGATACGGCCAGGCGAGTCCCGGCAGGAGCAGCAGCGCGGCCAGCGCCGGGGCGAGCCGGCGGCCGGGCACGGGGCGGGCGCCGCGCCGCTCGGCGGCGACGGCCGTCAGGTGCGCGAGGCCGAAGGACAGCGCGAGGGCCAGCCCCGGCTGGAACTTGTAGATGTTCCGGAACGGCCGCAGCCAGCCGTCCAGCCACCCCTGGACGGTGGCGTGGAAGGGCGCGCCGTACGCGCCGCCGTACCCGGCCAGCGCGATGAGCGCCACGCTCAGCACGGTCAGCAGAAGCCAGCGGCGCTCGGGCAGGTCGCGCCGGGCCAGTCCGGCGAGGCCGAGCGCCGCGGCGAGCCCGGAGCCGATGATCGCGACGAGGGCGGTGGCGGCGGCCCAGCCGCCGGGCAGCCAGGGTTCGCCGAAGTTGAGGTAGGCGACCCAGTTCCCGGCGCCGCGCAGCAGCTCCGTCGCGGACATGGTGGCGGTCGTGGTGTCCGCCTGCTCGATGTACGGCATGAAGTTGTCGCCGTAGTGCCCGAGCAGCAGCAGCGGCACGCTCCACCAGGCGGTGGCGAGGACCACCCCGGGGACCCACCACGCGAGGAGGGCGCGCTGGCGGGGGCCGCGCGGCCGGGAGAGCAGGTACAGCGCCACGGGCAGCAGCGCGGCGAGCGTCGAGGCGGCGTTGACGCCGCCCATGAACGGGATCAGCAGCGCGGACCGGGCGGCGGCCACCCGCGCGCTCGCCGTCTTCGAGGCGAGCGGCAGCAGCACCCACGGCAGCAGCGCCCCCGGCAGCGCCGCGGCGGCGGTGGACCCGATGACGATGGTGAACGTCGGCCACAGCGCGTAACCGACGGCGCCGAGCAGCCGGGTCGCGGGCGAGCCGACGCGCAGCCGCTCGGCGAGGCGCAGCGCGCCCCAGAACGCGGCGGCGACGATGACCGACATCCACAGCCGTTCGGCCAGCCAGACCGGCAGCCGCACGAGGTGGGCGAGGGCGTAGTACGGCAGGGTCGGGAACGCGTAGCCGACGTACTGGTCCGAGATGCCCCCGAAACCGCCCCGGTCCTGCCACAGCGACCCCAGGTCGTGCAGGAACCCGAACGGGTCGGCGACGACGCCCAGCTTGGTCTCGAAGGTCATCCGGCCCGGCGCCCGCACCAGGAACGCGACGAGCGCGAGGGCCCAGAACCCCAGCAGCCACCGCCGGCCGCGCGGCGGCTCCGGCCCGTCGCCCGCACGCCGGGCGGCGGCGCGCGGCCGGTCCGGCCCGGCGGGGGAGGGGACGAGCGTCGCCTCAGTCACGCCCCTCACCCCGCCGTGGAATCCGTCGCAGGGGCAGCAGACCGCGAACCGTCATAGGGGGACCGCCTCAGTATCAGCAGCAGATTCCAGGTGGCGACCTCCCGCAGCCCCGGCACCCGGGTGACCGCCTCCGCGAGGAACGGCGCGTAGCGGGAACGGGCCGTGAGCACGGTGACATCGGGCAGGGCGCGCACATGGCGGAGGGTGGGGCCGATATGGATGGGGAAGAGGTTCTCGCCCACGGTGTGCTTGGCGGCGCGGCCCGTGCGCCGCCGGTAGCGGGCGCGGGCGCGGTCCGCGCCGAGGTAGTGCCAGGGGCTCGTCTCGTGGCCGCCCCAGGGGGAGAGCCAGTTGGTGAACGCGACGTAGACCAGCCCGCCGGGCCGCGTCACGCGGATCATCTCGCTGAGGAAGGTGCGCGGGTCCGCGACGTGCTCCAGCACGTTGGAGGAGAAGCAGACGTCGGCCGCGCCGTCGGCGAGCGGCAGCAGATAGCCGTCGGCGAGCACCGCCCCGGCGGGCGGGGGCCCGTGCGCCGTCAGCTCCCGTACGTCGGGTTCGAAGAGGTAGCCGCGGGCGCCGCGGCGCCGGAACTCGGCGGTGAAGTGCCCGCTGCCGCCGCCCACGTCCACCACGAGCCGGTCCCGCAGCGGCTCGTACCGCTCGATCTGCCGGGCGGCGTCGCGCGCGAGGAGCGCGTAGCACCGCTCGGGCTCGGACTGCTCCCGCAGGAAGGCGCGGAAGAGGGCGGCGGACCGGGCGATCGAGGGGTCCCGCACCGCCGCTCACCGCCCGTACGGGGCCGGCGCGGCCGCCAGGCACGCCTCCGCCGCGACGGCCCGGAAGCCGCGGACCGTGCCGCTCCAGGGGAACCGCTCGGCGCGCAGCCGCGCCGCGCGGCCCAGCGCGGCGCGCCGCTCCCGGCTGAGGGCGAGCGCGCACCAGGCCTCCGCGAAGGCGGAGTCGCCGGCCGCGAGGAGGCCCGTACGGCCGTGGTCGACGGAGTCGCGCAGGCCGGGGACGTCGAAGCCGATCGCGGGCGTCCCGCGCACGGCGGCCTCGGTGACGACCAGGCCCCAGCCCTCGACGAGGGAGGGGTGCAGCAGCAGCCAGGCGGCGCACAGCAGCCGGTGCTTCTCGGCCTCGTGGACCCGGCCGGCGAAGGTCACGCCGGGGCCCGCGAGCGCCTGGAGCCGGGCCCGTTCAGGACCGTCGCCGACGATGACGAGCCGGCCGCCGGTCAGGGGCCGCACCCGCTCCCAGAGCCTGAGGAGCAGATCGACGCGCTTGTACTCGACCAGCCGGCCCATGGCGACGAACAACGGCTCCGGGGATTCGGGGAGCGGCGCCGGGGGCCGTTCGACGCCGTTGTGCACGACGCGGATACGGTCCTGGGCCACGCCCAGGCGCAGCAGCGCCGAGGCGGTGGAGCCGGACACGGCGACGATGAGGTTGCGGCGGTGGGCGTCGGCGAGCGCCCAGCGTTCGAGGCGGGCGCCGAGCCGCGCGGCGGGGGCCGGGTAGCGCAGCGGCCACAGGTCGGTGTGGACGTGGTTGACCAGGCACAGGGTGGGGCCGCGGTGCCACAGGGGCGCGAGGTAGGGCATGCCGTTGCAGACCTCGACGAGGAGGTCGCAGCCGCCGACCCGCCGGTCGAACTCGTGGCGCGCGCGCAGGAAGTGGGCGGCGTCGCCGCCCGCGGAGACGACGCGGTAGCCGTGGTGGGCGGTGGGGCCGCCGCATACCAGGGTGACCTGGTGGCCCTGGGCGGTCAGGCCCTCGGCGAGGCGGTCGACGAGGATTTCGGAGCCGCCGGCGGCGGGGTTGCCGAGGTCGCGGCGGGCGAGGAAGACGATCCGGCGGGGGGTGGGGGAGGGGGAGAGGGAGAGGGAGAGGGAGAGGGACGGGGGGTCGGATCTGGGTGTCGGGGTGGGGGTTGGTGTCGGGCCCGATCTCGGTGCCGTGTCGGATCTCGGCGTCGGGCCGGGGCACGGCGGAAGGGCGGAGCCGGGCGTTGGGCCGGGCGTTGGGCCGGGGCCCGGCGTCGGGGCGGGGAGCGCGGCAGGGGGGACCGCGGTAGGGGACGGGGACGGCCGTAAGTGCTGGGGCATCGCCGCTCCAACTCGTCTTGGGGTGCGGAGCTTTGTGGGGGAACGGTGCCGGGCGGTGCGCGGGGTGAGTTCGTCAGTGTTCGCCGACGCGTGCGGCGCGGCTACTCACCGAGGTGACAATTTCCGCCCTTCCTGGAGCTGACGGCTCGTCACTTCATGCGCCGTCAGTCGGCACGAGTGGCCCCGCGCACCAGCAGCAGCACGCCTCCCGCCGCCGCGAACACCCCGACGACCGCCGCGCCGAGCGGCGCCGTCTCGCCGATCAGCCGCAGCTTGCGGTTCTCGCGCCGCGCGACATCGACCTGTTCGCGCTGGGTGCCCGGGGTGAACGCGACCCCGTCGCCTTGCAGCAGCGTCACCGCGTCCCGCCGCCCGCCGGGCGCGCGGAGCGTCACATGCGGCGACAGCGAGGCGTTCAGCACCCGGCCCGTACGGCGGTCGACGACCAGGTCGATACGGTCGTTGGCGTACCACTCCTCGGCCTGCACCTGACTGCGCCGGGGCTGGCCCACGACCGCGCCCGGCACCTGCCTGCTGCCGGTCCGGGTCGGTCGCACGCTCCCCGTGAAGCGGTACCCCTGGTAGCCCCGCACCCGCTCCACACCCGCGAAGCGGAGCGGGATGGTCGAGCCCAGAGTGTTGTCCCACCAGCGGTAACCCCGCTTCTGCACATCGAAGGGGAACTTCAGGTAGGCCTCGCCCTCGAAGGGGGAGGGGGACTCGCCGCAGCAGTGCACGGGCGCGTTGGTCCGGCGGTCGGTCACCAAGCGCTCGGTGGTCCACTGGAACGATCTGCGCGGATCTCCGAGTTTCAGCGTGCGCGGGGTGTCGATCGTCGTGGACACGTCCCAGACCGCCCGGCCGCTGCGGTCGGAGGCCGCCACGTCGCCGAGCACCCGCCGGGTGATGGTGATCTTCTGGCCGCTCCTGACCTCGGTCGCCTCGGCGTCGTAGTAGCGGCCTTCGCCGGTGAACACCGTCGTGGCGTTGACGTCGACGGACGTGCGTTTCGCGTGGGGTTCCACGTACCAGGTGAGCATCGGCGCGAGCACCAGCAGGAAGACGCCGGCGCCGAGCAGGATCAGCGGGACCGGCGGAGTCGGGCGACGCATAGGGGCACTCCTCGGGGGGAGGGCGGGGCGATCCGGGCGCGCACATCGCGTACGGGCCGGGAACCGTAGGCGGCCCTTGACGGAGTGTCAATGCTCCAACGATCCTGCACACGTTCGCAGTTACCGGGGCCGGGCCGGGGCGCAGCCATCGGAAAGGGGCTCGACGCGCCATGTCCAGACTGCTCGCCGCCGCCGTGACCGCCGCCTTCGCCGCCGCCCTCGCCGTCGGCGCGGCGTTCGGCATCGTCGCACTGCTCGGCATCACCCCGGACCAGCCGAACGACCCGCTCGTGACGTTTCCGGCGGTCACGGCGGAGGGCACGCCGGCGCCGTCCGCGAGACCGTCGCCGTCTTCTTTGGGCCCGTCGCCGTCTTCGCCTTCGGGACCGCCGTCGTCTTCCAGCCGGCCGTCGTCGCCGGGCCCGTCGCCGTCGTCCTCTTCGAACCCGGCGCCGGGAGGCCGGTGACCGTGCCCGCGCCGCGCTCCGCCTGGCAGGACGTGCCCAGCTCGCAGGTCCGCCGGTTCTCCGCGCTCGCCCTCGCCGACGTGCCCGAACTCGCCCACGACATCCTCCGCCAGATCCGCCGCGAATTCCCCCACCTCACCCTCGTACCCGACGAGTCCGGCGAGCCCATGGCGCTCGTCGGCATCCGCAGGGCCCTCGAACAGTTCGTCCGGCAGTTGGCCACCGGGCCGGACCGGCCGCCCGCGCACCCGCCCGTCTTCCAGGAGTTCGGCCGCGGCCAGATGCTGCACGGCCGCAGCCTCGACTCCCTTCAGGCCATCTACCGGCTCGGCGTGAAACTCGCCTGGCGCCGCCTCGCCGAACTCGGCGGCCAGGCCGGCATCCCCGCCCCCGCCATGTACGAACTCGCCGAATCCGGCTTCGACTACCTCGACGGCCTCGTCGCCGAGACCATGCGCGGCTACGCCGAGGCCGTCGCCCGGCAGACCGGCGAACGGCTGCGCCTCCAGCGCCGCCTGCTGGACCTGCTGCTCACCGAGCACCACCGCAAGGACCCCGCCGACGCGCTGGCGGAACACGCAGCCCGGCTCGGCTGGCCGCTGCCCGCGCACGTCGCCGTCGCCGTGCTGCTGCGCCCCGCCCGCGAGGCCGTGGCCCCCGCCGTCGGCCACGGCGTCCTGCTCGACATGGAGTGCGAGCAGCCCCGCATGGTCGTACCCGACCCGGACGCCGCCGGCCGCCCCGAACTCCTGCGCCGGGCCACCGCCGGCTGGTCCGGCGCGATGGGCCCGCCCGTACCGCTGGCCGAGGCCGCGAAGTCGCTGCGCTGGGCCGGTGCGGCCGTACGCCTGATGGAACTGGGCCAGCTGCCGTCCGGGGCGCTGCTGCACTGCACCGAGCACACCGAGGCGCTGGTCCTGCTGCCGCCCGCCGAACTCATCGAGGACCTCGCCCGCCGCCGCCTCGCCCCCCTGCTGCACTGCGGCCCCACCCAGAGCCGCCGTCTGGCCGAGACGCTGCTCGCCTGGCTGGAGACGCGCGGCGGCGCGCCCGAGGTCGCGGCCCGGCTCGGCGTCCATCCGCAGACCGTCCGCTACCGGCTGCGCCAGATCAGGGAGTTGTGGGGCGACGAGGTCGACGACCCCGACCGCCGCTTCGAACTGGAACTGGTGCTGCGGGCCAGGCGGCTGCGCGGCGAACTCCCGGCCCCAGGCCGTTGAGCTCCTGGCCGCTGAGTTCCCGGCCCCTGGCCGATAAGCTCCCGGCCCTCCGCCTGGCCCGGGGCGAGCCCGCCTCCGGGGGCGGCGCGGCCCATCGCTTAGGGTCTGGTGAGAATTCCCCGCGCTTACGGAGGGCCGATGGCCGCGAAGACCGACACGGCGCTGCTGCAGTTGCGCAAGGTCAGCCGGTCGTACGGCGACCGCCAGGCGCTGCACCCGATCGACCTCAGCCTGGCCGCCGGCACCTGCACGGCCCTGTTCGGGCACAACGGCTCCGGCAAGTCCACCCTGCTGCGCATCGCCGGCGGCCGGGACACCCCGACGAGCGGCAGCGCGCTGTTCGCGGGCCGTACGATCTCCGAGGACGACCCCGTCGTACGGGCCAGGGTCGCGATGGTCGGCGACACCGTCGCCTGCTACCCGGACCTCACCGTCCGCGAGCACCTGGAACTGGTCACCGTCGCGCACGCCGTGGAGGACGCCGACGGCTGGATCGACGAGGTGCTCGCCGACCGCCGGCTGTCCGACCACGCGAAGGCGCTGCCCGGTTCGCTCTCCTCCGGCCAGATGCAGTCGCTGCTGCTGGCCGCGGCCCTCGTACGCCCCCGTGACCTGCTCGTACTCGACGAGCCGGAGCAGCGGCTGGACCCCGAGGCCCGGCAGCGCCTCGCCGAGCTGCTGATTGGCGAGAAGGAGGACGGCGTGGCCGTGCTCCTCGCGACCCACCAGGCGGATCTGGCCGAGGCGGTCGCGGACCGCATGATCGCGCTGGAGGACGGCGCGGTGATCGCCAAGGGCGCTCCGGCGGCGGTCCTCAAGAAGCTCGGTGTGCGGTCATGAGCGTGCGCGAGGGGGGCCGGGGCGGGGCGGCCGGCGCCGAGCCCGTCCAGGAACACGACCCAGTCCAGGAACACGAGCCCGTCCAGGAACACGAGGATGAGGACGAGGTCTGGAGCGAGGAGCACGACGACCGCACCGCCGAGACGCTCCGCTGGCTGCGGGACAAGCGCCGCGCGCACCAGCGCCAGCGCCGCCGCGACACGGCCGTCCTCATCTACTGCGTGATCCTCGCGGTCATCGGCTACGGCAGCGGCTTCGTCATCCGCTTCCTGCGGGAACTCCAGGTCAGCGCCGACTACAGCGGCGTCGGCGACGACGTGCGGCACACCCTGCCCGCCGTGTTCGTCGGCGTGACCGTGGGCCTCGCCCTGTTCGCCGCCCGCGAAGCGCTGTGGCGCGGGCCGGTCGTCGTGCCCGGCCCGAGCGTGGGCTGGGTGCTGGCCCACCCGGTGCGCCGCGCCGCGGTGCTGAAGCCCAAGTTCCGGTTCTCCGCCGCGCTCGCCCTGGCCCCCGGATTCCTGACGGCCGTCGCCGCGGCCGTGGTGCTGCGCGTCATCGACCTGGCGTCGTTCGGCGGCGCCCTGCTCGCCGCCCTCCCGGCGGCGCTCTGCCTGCCGCTGCTCGCCGTCACCCTCGGCATGATCGTCGAGGGCAGGCCCCGGCTGGCCCGCCGGGTGCGTCGGCTGACGGTCCCCGCCGTGCTCCTGCTCGCGCTCCTGGCCGTACAGGTCGGACTCGCGAGCGGCGGGCACCGGGTCGCCGCCCTGGAGTGGATCGAACTGTGGTCCGGCCCCTGGGGCTGGGCCGCGCAGCCGCTGATGGCCGCCACCGGCGGATCCGCGCCGGGCTGGCCCGCGGCCGTCGTGCTGCTCGCGGCCGCCGCCGCGGCGGCCCTCCACTACGGGCACCGGCAGGCCGCGCACGTGCCCACCGCCCAGCTGCGCAGCCGCGCGGCGACCTCCTCCGCCGTCTCCGCCGGAATGTGGTCCCTGGAGCTGCGCGCCGCCAAGCTGGCCGTACTGGAGTCGGGCGGCGGCGAGCCCACCTGGCGCGTCAGCGTGCGGGCGCCCCGCAACAAGTACCTGGTCGTCCTGTGGCGGGACCTGCTGGCCCTGCTGCGCACCCCCGGCAGGCTGGGCCGCGCCCTGACCTGGGCGGGGTGCGCCGCCCTGACGTCCGGCCTGGGCGTGGAGCTCGGCGGCGAGAAGCGGGTGGTCGGGCTCGTCCTGGGCCTGCTCTTCGGCTACTTCGCGGTCGGCGCGCTCGCCGAGACCGCGCGCCTGGAGACGGACGACATCCGCCGTGCGGCCTGGTCCCCGTTCCGCTTCCGGACCCTGATGCTCCAGCACGCGATCGTCCCCGCCGTGCTGGGCGCGCTCCTCGGGCTCCTCGCGGCCGTGCCGTACGCGATGGCGGGCGTGCGCTGGCCGCTGCTGCTGATGCCGGTGTGCGCGGTGCCGTTCGCCGCCGCCGCCGTCTTCGCGGCCTGCCGCGGCCCGGCCCGTACGGACCTGATGTTCGTCGGCGGCGGCCTGCCCACCGGCGGCGCCGGGCCCTTCCTGTTCATGGCCTGGTACGCGGCCGGGCCCCTGGTGTCGATCGGCGGGCTGACGTTCGTACTCAACTCCGCTCTCTCCCGCGGCCTGGACGGGCGCGGCGTGCTCGACACGGCCTGGATGGCGGCGGCGCTGACCGCCGGCCTCCTGCTCTTCGCGGCGCGCTCCGCGAACAAGCTGATCCGCCGCTAGGTCCCCTCGGGGTCAGGGGCCGTGGTCATCTTCCGGTTCCGTCCCCGGGCGGGGGAGCAGGATGGAGGCCGGCGTCCCGGGCGAACAGTGCGGCCTGCACCCGGTTGCCCACTTCCAGCGCCGCCAGGATGCGGCTGACGTGGGATTTCACGGTGCTTTCCCGCATTCCCAGGACGGCGGCGATCTCCGCGTTGGACGCCCCGTCGGCCAGGAGGCCCAGCACATCCGTCTCGCGCGGGGTCAGCCGTCCGATGCGGGCCGCGGCGTCCCGTACCCGGCCGCCCGCCGTGCGGTGGTAGCGGTCGACGAGGCGGCGGGCCGCTGCCGGATGGAGCATGGCCTGGCCCTCGGCGACGACATGGACGGCCCGGACGATCTCGGCGGGGTCGGTGTCCTTGAGGAGGAACCCCGAGGCGCCCGCGGCGATCCCGTCGTACACGTACTGGTCCAGGTCGAAGGTCGTGAGCATGACGATCTGCGGCGGCCGGGGCAGGGCCCGCAGCCGTTGTGTGGCGGCGATTCCGTCCATACGGGGCATCCGTACGTCCATCAGGGCCACGTCGATGCTCCGCGTCGAGGCCAGGTCGAGGGCCTCCAGCCCGTCGCCGGCCTGCGCGACGACCGAGATGCCCGGGTCGTCGGCGAGGATGTCGGATAGGGCGAGGCGGACCAGGCGGTCGTCGTCGACGATCAGCGTGCGGATCATCGCGCTTCCCGGGCGGGGCGGACACCGGCGCCCTGGTCGAGGGGGAGTTCGGCGGCGATGCTCCAGCCGCCGGACCCGGCCGGACCGTAGTGCAGCCTGCCGTTCAGGGCGGTGACCCGCTCGGCCAGTCCGATCAGACCGTATCCGCCGGTCGCGGCCGGGTCCCGGGGCGCTGTACCCGGGCCGTTGGCGACTTCGACGGTGGACAGGGGCGGGCCGTACCGCACGGTGACCCGCGCAGAGGCGCCCGGTGCGTGTTTGCGGGCGTTGGTGAGGGACTCCTGGACCAGGCGGTGCACTGCGAGCTGGTGGCTGGCCGGGACGTCGTCGGCGCTGCCCCGGACGTCGGCCTCGATCCGCTGCCCCGCCGCGCGGGCCTCGTCGAACAGCTCGGACAGCTCCTGTAGTCCAGGGGTACGGGCGTCGGCGCCCTCGGTGTGGTCGCGGAGCGCCCCGAGGACGTCGCGCAGGTCACCGAGCGCCTGCGTGGAGGTGGTGCGCAGCTGGGCGATGCGTTCGGCGACCGGCTCGGGCAGGTCGTCGGCGCGTCGGCGCAGCGCACCCGCGTAGAGGGCGAGCAGGCTGAGGCGATGCGCGAGGACATCGTGCATCTCGGCCGCGATCCGCGCCCTCTCGTTCAACCTCGCCTGCTCCGCCCGCAGTTCACGCTCCACGCGGAGGTGTTCGACCTGTGCGGTGAGGCTCGTGACGAGCCGGCGCCGGCTGCTCGCCCACAGGCCGAGGGCCAGGGCCAGGCCGAACGGCATGACCGGCCCGTAGGACCGTACGCTCCACAGGAGTTCGTCGCCCTGGAGGAAGTGGTTGCCGATCAGTGCCGCCACCGCGGCCAGCGCACCGGCCGCGAGCCGCCCCCGGGAGGCGAGGTGGAAGACGGCGATCAGGAGCGGAAGCGGGTCGCCCAGCCAGGCGGCCGCGAGCGTGGTGACGGCCAAGGTGACGGCGGGGAGCCGGTATCTGAGGAGCAGCGACAGGCTGGTGACGGCCGCGCCCGCGACCCGCGGGTCCAGCAGATCGCCGTCGGCCGCGCCGACCACGGCGGTCTGCACCGACAACTGGACCACCAACGCGATCAGCAGGGCCTCCGCCCACCAGGGCCACTGACGAACGTCCGTACTCAGCACGGGTAAAGCGTAGGCATCCAAGGTGTTCCTCTCCTCCGCCCACCGGCGATCACGACCCCCTACTTTCGTACCGTACGGCCGTCGACCGACAGCCGAGGGCACGGTTCGCGCCGCTTCCTAGCGTCGTGGTCATGGAATCGACGTACGTGAACCCGCCGGCCGAGACCGCCGTCCCCCGCCCGCCGGCCGAGACCGCCGCCCCCCGCTCCGGGGCCCGGCCCGGCTTCCTCCGCGAAGCCGCCCGCACCTTCCGCGCCACCGGAGCCGTAGCGCCGAGCAGTAGGCACCTCGCCGACCGCCTCGCCGCCCCTGTACGGCAGTCGGTCATGGCGCGGCGCCGCCCCACGGCGATCCTGGAGGTGGGCGCGGGGACCGGCCCTGTGACTCGGGCGCTGGCCGCGCTCAGCGGTCCGGCCGACCGGCTGGACGCCGTCGAGATCAACCCGCGCTTCGTCCAGGTCCTGTCCGACTCGCTGCGCACCGACCCGGTGCTGGCGGCGGCGGCCGACCGGATCAGGATCCTGCCCGGATCGATCACCACGATGCGCTTCGACCGGGACTACGACGTCATCGTGTCGTGCTTGCCGTTCGCCAACTTCGAGCCGGATCAGGTGCGTTCGATACTGAGCCGCTATCTGTCCGTACTGGTTCCCGGCGGCCACCTGACGTTCTTCTCCTACCTCGGCACACACGCCGTGCGCACTGCCTTCAGCAGCCGCGCGGAGTCCGCTCGGCACCGTGAGGCCGGCGCGGTCCTCGGGGAATTCGCCCGGCGGCACGGCGGGCGGCAGAGCGTGGTGTGGCGCAACCTCCCGCCGGCCCGGGTATGGCACCTACGGGCCCCGGAGCGGCCCGCCCGGCGCGCGGACGCGGACGCGGCCTGACACCGCCCCGGATCAGGGGTAGTGCTCCGCCCGCGCGGCCGTGATCAGGGCGGAGACGTCGCCCCACTCCAGCCCCGCCACCCGCGCCCGGCGCATCCAGTCGTCGAGCTCGCCGCGCAGCGGCGAGTCGGCGAGCGGCCTCGCCTTCGCCTGCTGCGCCGCCGCGCTGCTCACGAACGTGCCGACGCCGGGCCGGGGCTCCACCAGCCCCTGGTGCTCCAGTTCGCGGTACGCCTTCAGCGTGGTGTTGGGGTTCAGCTTGGTGTCGCGGGCGACCCTGGCCGCGGTGGGCAGCTGGTCGCCCTCCAGCAGGATGCCCAGTCGCAGCGCCTCCTGGACCTGCTGGACGATCTGGAGGTAGGCGGCCATGCCGCTGTGCCGGTCGATACGGAACTCGACCACTAGCGCCCCCTCTCCATCTCTTCCCGCGCGCCGGATGCGTCCGCCGCCTGTTTCGCCGCACGCCCTGGCGTACTCACATCCGTACTCACATCGGCCTGCGTCGGACCCACCACAGGATGAAGACGGTGATGGCCGCCGCCAGCGCCAGCAGGATTCCCGCGCCCAGCCACTGCATGCCCTGCATCTGGTCGTAGCCGAAGTATTCTACGTAGTTGTTCACGATGCCGAGCTTGGCCCGGCAGGCGTCCGGGTGCGCGTCGCCGACGCAGGTGCCGAAGCCGTAGAGCTTGTTGTCGGCGGTGGAGATCCAGTTGTCGATCTGCACCGCGCCCGAGGGCAGTTTGTCGATGCCGTCGCTGTCGAACGGGAAGGTGAGCACGCGGGGGCTCGCGAGCATCGGCCGTACGTAGTCCCACACGATCTGCACCGCGAAGCCGACGACGAGGGTCAGCGCCATGGCGGCGATCGCCCGCCGGAGGAGCATGCCGATCGCGACGCCCGTGACGAGCATGAGCAGCGAGAAGGCCACGGGCATCGGTCCGGTGACGTCGAAGACGTCGGATCCCAGCCAGTCGCCGCTGGAGACCAGCAGGCGCGCGGGCTTCCACAGCCAGGTGAAGGCCGCCGCGAGCGCCGCCGTGCACACCAGCGTGATCGCCGCCGCCATGCCGAGCTTGGTCGCGATCCAGCGGTCGCGGCCGGTCGCCTGGGTGGTCACCAGCTGCGCGGTGCCGCTCTCCCGGTCGGACGCGATCAGCGGGGCGCCGAGGAAGACGCCGATCAGGGCGGGCAGGGACTGCAGCGACTCGGACGCGTCCTGGAAGAGCGAGTCGTAGAGGCTGTGAAAAGACTGGTTGCCGTCGCCTTTCCCCGAGTGGTGCAGGAGGTCCACCAGCCCGGTGCGCTGGTAGATCATCACCGCGGAGCCGATGACTCCCGCCGCGATGAGGAGCCAGAAGGCGATCCGGTGCTGGCGCCAGACCAGCCAGACGAGTCCGTGCAGGACGCGTGGCCGCCGCTTGGCGGGTGTGGTCCCGGTGCGTGCCGGTGCTGTCGTGCTCATGCCGCCGCTCCCTGCTCCTCGACACGGGCGCTGGGCGTCAGCAGCGGCGGGGCGTCAGGCGCCCGCAAGTACCCCAACAGGACTTCCTCCAAAGTGGGTGTGCTGATCCGCCAGTCGTTCCCGACCTTGCCCTCCGGGCGGATCAGGGCCGTGAACTGGCGGCCGACGGTGTGGGATTCGATGACGGTGTGCTGGGCCAGCCGCGGCGGAACGCCGTCGTCGGTCTGCGCGCCGGTCACCAGGGAGTGCGCGGGCAGCAGCGCGTCGACCTCGCCGGCCAGCCGGACCCGGCCCTGCGCGACGACCACCAGGTAGTCGCACATGGTCTCCAGCTCGGAGAGCATGTGGGAGGACATCAGCACGGTCGTGCCCTGCTCCGCGGCCTCGGCCATCAGCAGGCCCGCCATCTCGTGGCGGGCGAGCGGGTCCAGGTCGGCCATCGGCTCGTCCAGGAGCAGCAGTTCGGGGCGCTTGCCGAAGGCCAGCGCGAACGCCACGCGGGTGCGCTGGCCGCCGGAGAGCGTGCCGACGCGCGAGTGGAGGGAGAGGTTCCCCGCCCGTACGATCCGCTCGGCGAGCTCCTGGTCCCAGGTCGGATTCAGCTCCTGCCCCATGCGCAGGGTCTCCTCCACGGTGAACCGCGTGAACAGCGGCTTGTCCTGGGCCAGGAACGAGCTCTTGGCGAGCACGGCCGTTCTGGACACCGGCACGCCGAACAGGTGCAGCGTCCCCTCCGTGGGCTGCACGAGCCGGGTCGCCATGCCGAGGAGCGTGCTCTTGCCCGCGCCGTTGGGTCCTACGAGCCCGCAGATCCGGCCGGCCGGCAGCCGGAACGAGCAGTCCCGCACGGCCCACTTGCGGCCGTACCGCTTGCCGAGCCCGCGCGCCTCGATCGCGTCAGTCACACGCTCTCCCTACCTTGCTAATTAGCTAGTCCCCTAGTGGAATGAATAGTGAAGGCCGGGCGGGCGGGGTGTCAATACGGGCCCGAGGGGGCGACGCGGAGTGAGGTGTGGCCGACGTCACGTGACCGGAGGGGTGGGGGTCGCGCGGGTTCCGCCTCGGGAAGGGCGAGGAGCGTCCTCGGGGCGAACCGGGTGAACGGGGGGCGGCACCGGCCTTTATTCGACCGGAATTGTGCCGCTTGGCGTGATCGGAATGAAATAGTCCGCGGTGGCGGATCGGATTCCGTTTAGCGATATCGCGTCAACGTGCCGAGTGCGGAATGGAATAGTCCGCCGAAGAGCCCCAATTGCCGGGATCATGAAGTGATATGTTCCCGGCAGTTCTCGGACTCGGCTTTGCGCGGCCGCCGTTGGCGTCGCCGCGCGACCATTGGGGGAAAGCTGTGGTGAGGTTCGGTCCCGGGCGTGGATTCTCCGAAAACCCGGTCGAGGCCCCGGTCCTCCCGGTGCGGGGGTGATCCGCCGACGCCGCGCGGGCGCACATGAATTCACGCACGGCGTGGATCCGGGGTGCTGTACGAACGACAACGGAGGACACATGATCACGCGAACTTCCCGTGGGCGGCGCGCCGCCTCAACGCTGCTGACCGTGGCCGTCGTGGGCGTGGCCCTGGCCGCCTCGCCGGTGAACGCGGCGGCGCCGCCCGTCTGGGAGACACTGCCCCAGCCCGTCAAGAACGCGGCCGCGGCCATTCTCCCGTTCGACGGGCAGAACTCCGTCGTCACCACCAGGCAGGGAGAGTGCGGCGACTGCGACTTCGACCAGCGGCTGTGGCAGCGGAACGGGACGGCCTGGACGGAGCTGAAGCTGCCCGCCAAGGGCGTGGCCGACACGGTGACCGGCACCTCCCCCGACGACCTGTGGGCGATCGGCCGTCATGACGGCGGTGACGGCACCACCTGGCAGGTCAACCACTACGACGGCGCCAAGTGGTCGGCCAACCTCAGCCCCGACGCGAAGAGCGTGGAGATCCTCGCCGCCAAGGCCGTCAGCCGCACCAGCCTCTGGGGCGTCGGCGACACCCGGGTCGACACCGCGATCGTGCCGACGGTGAACCACTGGGACGGCGAGACGTGGAAAACCACCAAGTTCGACGATGTGGAGGGCTATCTGGGCGCTCTCCAGGTGAAGTCGGAGAACGACATCTGGGCCGTGGGCGCCACCGACGCCGGCGGGGTCGCCAACGACAATCACCAGGGGCTCGTCATGCACTACGACGGCACCAAGTGGACGCGAATTCCGGTGCCTTCGATCCCGAAGGTGAGTACTTACCTCGACAGTGTTATCAGTAACGGGCCGAACGACGTATGGGTGTCCGGGACCGTCCGGGACGAGCGGGGCCTGGGAGACAAGCGGACCGGTGCGTACGTCATTCACTGGGACGGCAAGAGCTGGACCCACCGGGATGTTCCGGGCAAGGAAGCGGTAACGGCCAAATCCTTTGCCAATTATGACGGAAAGCTCTATGCCGGGCTTTCCGGCAATCAGAAGCTGGTCCGCTGGACCGGTTCCGCCTGGGAGCAGGTCGACGGGCTGGAGCCGTATATGTTCGGCGTCCACGAGCTGACCACCGCCAAGGACGGCTCGCTGTATCTCACCGGCGCCAGGGGGACGTTCTTCGGTTCCATCTACTACCAGCAGCGGCTGGCCGCGCCCGCCGCGCGCTGATCACGCGTCTGAGGGCCGCCCGTCACCGAGCGGCGGGCGGCGCTTCAGGCAGACCGGAGCCCCGGGCGATCGCCGTCCGGGGCTCCGTCGCGCTCCGGTCCAGTCCGGTCCGGTTTATATCGATCAGGCCGGGTCGACGCCCAGCATCCGCTGGAGCAGCCCGCGCAGGACCGTGCGCTCCGCGACCGACAGCCCGGCCAGCGGCTCACGCGCGAAGTGCAGCGAGTCCTTCAGGTGGTCGGCCGTGCGCTTGCCCTCGGCCGTCGTGGCCGCCAGCTTCACCCGGCGGTCGTCCGGGTCCGGCTGCCGCTCGACGAGGCCGCGGCCCTCCAGGCGGTCCACGATCCCGGTGATGTTCGACGGCTCGCACTTGAGCCGCACGGCGATCCGGCGCATGGGCAGCGGCTCACGGGCGAGCAGTGTCAGCACGCGCGCCTGCGCGCCGGTGAGGGAGTGCTGGGCGGCCGCGTCCTCGTACTCCTCGTGGTAGCGGGCCACGACGGTGGCGATGAGGTCGACGACCTCCAGGGTCAGTGCGTCTGTACGAGTGGCCATGAGGACAAGGATAGCGTTTTGCTTGACAACATGAAATATCCAGATGCATTGTTCTTTCAGGTACTGAAACATCTGGAACAGCAGGAACATCAGGTACTGAAGCACTAGGAGGCTTCGCTTCATGTCATTGCCCACGACCGGCCGCGAATGGCACCTCGTCGCCCGCCCGCAGGGCTGGCCGGAGCCGGAGGACTTCGCGCTGCGCGAGAGCGCCGTGTCCGAGCCCGGCGACGGACAGATCCTGGTCCGCAACCTGCACATGTCGGTGGACCCCTACATGCGGGGCCGCATGAACGACGTCAAGTCGTACGTGGCCCCGTTCCAGCTCGACCAGCCGATGGACGGCGGGGCGGTCGGCGAGGTCATCGCCTCCAAGGCGGACGGGTTCGCCGTCGGCGACCACGTCCTGCACGGGCTGGGCTGGCGCGAGTACGCCCTGCTCGACGCCGCGGGCGCCGCCAAGGTCGACCCTGAGGCCGCCCCGCTCACCGCCTACCTCGGCGTGCTCGGCATGACGGGGCTGACCGCCTACGCGGGGCTGCTGGAGGTCGCCTCCTTCAAGGAGGGCGACGCCGTGTTCGTCTCCGGCGCGGCGGGTGCGGTCGGCAGCGAGGTCGGGCAGATCGCCAAGCTCAAGGGCGCCTCCCGCGTCATCGGCAGCGCGGGCTCGGACGACAAGGTCAGGCTCCTCACCGAGGAGTACGGCTTCGACGCCGCCTTCAACTACAAGAACGGCCCCGTGGCGAAGCAGCTCAAGGAAGCCGCCCCCGACGGCATCGACGTCTACTTCGACAACGTCGGCGGCGAGCACCTGGAAGCCGCGATCAGCTCGTTCAACCTGCACGGCCGCGCCACCATCTGCGGCATGATCTCCCAGTACAACGCGACCGAGCCGCCCGCCGCCCCGCGCAACCTCGGCCTCGTCATCGGCAAGCGGCTGCGTCTGCAGGGCATGCTCGTCCGCGACCACACGGCGCTCCAGCCGCGGTTCGTGGAAGAGGTCTCCTCCTGGGTGCGCTCCGGCGAGCTCAAGTACCGCGAGACCGTGGTGACCGGCATCGACAGCGCGGTGGACGCCTTCCTCGGCATGCTGCGCGGCGAGAACACCGGAAAGATGATCGTCAGCCTCGACGACTAGGCTCGTCCGTACGCCGCCGTGGACGCGTGCCCGCGGCGAACCAGCAGGAGGATCTCAGCATGAGCACTCAGTCCGTGGACGTTCTCTACACCGCTGTCGCAACGGCCGAGAACGGCCGTGACGGCCGCGTGGCCAGCGACGACGGCCAGCTCGACGTGGTCGTCAACCCGCCCAAGGAGATGGGCGGCAGCGGCGCCGGCACCAACCCCGAGCAGCTCTTCGCCGCCGGTTACAGCGCCTGTTTCCAGGGCGCGCTCGGCGTCGTGGCCCGCAAGGAGAAGGCCGACATCTCCGGCTCGACCGTCACCGCCAAGGTCGGCATCGGCAAGACCCCCGAGGGCGGCTTCGGCCTGAAGGTCGAGCTGGTGGGCTCCATCCCGAACGTGGACGCGGCCACCGCCAAGGACCTTCTGGAGAAGGCCCACCAGGTCTGCCCGTACTCCAACGCCACCCGCGGCAACATCGAGGTCACGCTGAGCGTCGCCTGACCCCGGCCCGCATGAAGGCCGCACCCCGCCCCGGGGTGCGGCCTTCGTCGTACGCGCAGCCGGCTGTACGAGCCGTCACCGCGTCGCCGCCCGTACGAGCCGTCACCGCGCCGCCGCCGGTACGAGCCGTTCCCGCGCCGTCGCCCGTACGGACCGCCTCCGCGCCGCCGTCCGTACAGATCGCGTTCGCTCCGTCGCCCGTACGGCGCCGTCCCGACCGGCGACTACGCTTGCCCGCCATGCGAGATCTTGTGGCGGGGGCGGGCTATCTCATCAAGGGACAGCGCTGGATCGCGGGGCACCGGCGGCTGTGGGGGCTCGGGATGCTGCCCGCGCTGATCACGCTCGTCGGGTACGCGGCCGCGGTCGTCGCGCTCGGCTACTGGGCCGGCGACGTCATCGGCTGGGCGACCCCGTTCGCCGACGGCTGGCCCTCGCCCTGGCTCGGCCTCTTCCGCGGCCTGCTCGCCGCGCTCTTCTTCGGCGGCGGACTGCTCCTCGCCCTCCTCTCCTTCACCGCCGTCGCCCTCTTGGTCGGCGAGCCGTTCTACGAGGCGATCTCCGAGCAGGTCGACCTCGCCGAGGGCGGCACGGCGCACGAATCGGGGCTGCCGCTCTGGCGCGAGCTGTGGATCGGCACCGTGGAGTGCGTCCGCGTGCTGGCCCGCGCCGCCTGCTGGGGCGTACTGCTCTTCGCGCTCGGCTTCGTGCCGGTCGTCGGCCAGACCCTGATCCCGGCCGTCGGCTTCTGCGTCTCCGGCTTCTTCCTCACCGAGGAGCTGACGGCCGTCGCGCTCCAGCGGCGCGGCGTGGCGCTGCCGGACCGGCTGCGGCTGCTGCGCGGCCGCAAGCTGCTCGCCTGGGGCTTCGGCGTGCCGCTGACCCTGCTCTTCCTCGTGCCGGTGGTGGCCGTCTTCGTGATGCCGGGCGCCGTGGCGGGCGCGACCATGCTCGTACGGGACCTCACGGGCGAGGCGACGGCGGACGACGACGATGCCGACAACAGCACGGACGACGGCGCCGACGACACCGCTCCCCGCCCCGTGAGCTGACGCCGCGTCCGGAGTGTGGCGTTCCGGCCCGGTTCGGCGCGGGGCGACAATAGGGGGATGTCCTTCGCCCAGCTGACCACCGACCCATACGCCTTCGCCGCCCCCTTGTTCGCGAGCACCGGACAAGGGGCCCGGCAGTTCGCCGAGCTGGGGATCGCGCTCCTGCTCTCCTCCCTGATCGGGCTGGAGCGGGAGGTACGGCAGAAGAGCGCCGGGCTGCGCACCCACACCCTCGTGGGGGTCGGCAGCGCCCTCTTCATGGAGGTGTCGATACACGGTTTCGGGGCGGTGGCGGGGCTGGAGGGCGTCGAACTGGACCCCTCCCGGGTGGCCGCGCAGGTCGTCTCCGGTATCGGGTTCATCGGCGGCGGCCTGATCTTCGTGCGGCGCGACGCCGTGCGCGGCCTGACGACGGCCGCGACCATCTGGCTGACCTGCGCCGTGGGCATGGCGTGCGGCGGCGGACTGCCGCTGCTCGGGCTCGCCGCGACGCTGGTGCACTTCATCGTGGTGCGCGGCTTCCCGATGATGACGCGGCGGATGGTGTCGATGCCGTCCGTGGAACAGGTGGAGCTGCGGCTCTCCTACCGGACGCGCAGCGGGCTGCTGGGGCGGGTGCTGGAGCTGTGCACGAGCCGGGGGTTCCTGGTGACGGACGTACAGGTGGACTCCGCCGAGGGCGAGGCGGGCGGCCAGGCGGCCGTGGTGCTGCGGCTCGAAGGGAAGGGCTCCGCGCATCCGCTGGTGGAGGAGCTGACGGACTGGGACGGGGTCTCCGAGGTCGGGCTGCGGTCCCACCGGGAGAGCACGGAGTAACGGGCGTTCAGGCGGGCGGTCAGCCCGGCGGTGGCGCGGGCGACCTGGACGCTCAGGCGGATGGCTCGTCGAGCAGCGCCGCGAGCGGCCTGGACGCTCAGGCGGACGACCCGCCCGGCAGCGCCGCGACCGACCCCGACGCTCAGACGGACGGCCCGCCCAGCAGTGCCGCGAGCGGCCCACGCGCTCAGGCGGGAGGCGCCTCGCCCAGCAGTGCCACGAAGGTGCGGAACGCCGCCGGCATGTCCACGGCCTCCGGGTCCAGCAGCCACTGGTACTGCAACCCGTCCAGCACCGCCACCAGCAGCGGCGCCACCGCGTCCACGGGCATCCCGTTGGGCAGCCGTTCGCCGTACTCCGCGCGGAGCGAGGCCGCCGTGTCGGCGCGCACCCGTTCGTAGCGGCGGGTGAAGAACCCGCGCGCCGGATGCTCCTCGGTCACGCTCTCGCCGAGCAGCACGGAGAAGGTCCGTACGACGCCGGGGCGCATCGCGTTGTACTCGACGAGCGAGGCGAGCAGGCCGAGCGGCCAGCCGCCCGCGCCGCCGCTCGGCCCGGAGCCGGTGTCCCACCGGTCGCGGTCCTCCAGCACGGCGAGCAGCAGTGCTTCCTTGGTGGGGAAGTGGTGCAGCAGCCCCTGCTGGGTGAGGCCGACGCGCTCCGCGACGGCGGCGAGCGTCGCGCCCCGGTAGCCGCGCTCGGCGATGACTTCGAGGGTGGCGCGGAGGAGTTCCGCGCGCCGCTCCTCGCCGCGTGCCCTGACTGCCATGGGCCGCTCCTTCGAACTGTATTGCGATTACGTAACGACACCTACCGCGCTACAGGCAGGGCGCGGGGTCATAGTGTCATTATTCGCCTAATCGGGCTTTTGGTATCGATGAGGAGGCGCGGCCGTGGCCGACGTGACTCAGGACGCGACAGAGGCCGTCGAGTCGGCGCTCGCCCGCCTCGACCTCGACGCCAAGGCGCGGCTGCTCGCCGGCCAGGACATGTGGTCGCTGCCCGCGATCCCCGCCATCGGCCTCGGCTCCCTCGTGATGTCCGACGGCCCGATCGGCGTCCGCGGCGTCCGCTGGAGCGCCGACGACCCCTCCATCGCGCTCCCGAGCCCCACGGCGCTCGCCGCGACCTGGGACCCCGCCCTCGCCCGTACGGCCGGCCGGCTGCTCGCGCAGGAGGCCCGCCGCAAGGGCGTGCACGTACTGCTCGCGCCGACCGTGAACCTGCACCGCTCGCCGCTGGGCGGGCGGCACTTCGAGGCGTACAGCGAGGACCCGTGTCTGACGGGCGAGATCGGGGCCGGTTACGTGGCCGGGGTGCAGGACGGCGGCGTCGGCACCACCGTCAAGCACTTCGTGGCCAACGACGCCGAGACCGAGCGCTTCACCGTCGACAACAAGGTCACCGCCCGCGCCCTGCGCGAGCTCTACCTCGCACCCTTCGAGGCCATTGTCCGCAAGGCCCGCCCCTGGGGCGTCATGTCCGCCTACAACAGCGTGAACGGCGCCACCATGACCGAACACCGCCGCCTCCAGCGGGAAGTGCTGCGCGGCGAGTGGGGTTTCGACGGCTTCCTCGTCTCCGACTGGCTGGCCGCCCGGAACACCGTACGGGCCCTCACCGGCGGCCTCGACGTGGCGATGCCCGGCCCGCGCACCGTCTACGGGCCCGCGCTCGCCGCGGCCGTACGGGCGGGGGAGGCCGCCGAGTCCGACGTCGACGACGCCGTCCGGCGCGTGCTGCTGCTCGCCGCCCGCGCCGGAGTCCTGGAGGGCGCGCCGCCCGCGGTCGCGGCCGCCGACCTGCCCGCCGCGATCGACGGCGTCGCGCTCGCCCGCGACATCGCCCGCCGGTCCTTCGTGCTCCTGCGCAATCGCGTACGCGACGGGGTCGCAGCCCTGCCCCTCGACCCGGCCGGGGTGCGCCGCGTCGCCCTCCTCGGGGCCGCCGCGCGCGATGTCCGCGTCCTCGGCGGCGGCTCGGCGCAGGTCTTCCCCGACCATGTCGTCGCGCCGCTCGACGGGCTGCTCGCCGCCCTCCCCGAGGGGGTGCTCGACTACGCCGTCGGCGCGGAGTCCGGGGACGAGATCACCATCGCCGACCAGGGGTTCGCGCTGCGCGCCGTCTGCCGCGACGCGGCCGGGCGCGTGCTGGGGGAGCGGAGCCTGCCGACGGGCCAGGTCCAGTGGATGGGCGACCTGCCCGACGGCGTCGCCTTCGACGCGCTGCACACCGTCGAGGTCGTCGGGACCTTCACCCCGCGCGAGAGTGGCCCGCACGCCTTCGGCACGAAGGGGGTGGGCCGCTTCGCGCTGACCGTGAACGGAGAGAGGGTCTTCGACGGCGAGCAGGGCGTGGCGAACGGCGACCTCTTCGACGCGGTCCTCGGCTCGCCCGTGGAGCGCGGCGAGGTCGAGCTGACGGCGGGCGAACCGGTCGCCGTCAGCCTCGCCTACACCGTGCCGAAGTCCCCGGACGTGCCGATCGCCGCCATCGCCTGCTGCCTGATGCACCGCGAACCCCGGCGCTATCCGCGGGAGTTGATCGAGGAGGCCGTGGCCAAGGCCGCCGCGGCGGAGGCCGCGATCGTCGTGGTCGGCACCACCGAGCGGGTCGAGAGCGAGGGCTTCGACCGCGACAGCCTGGCCCTGCCCGGCCGCCAGGACGAGCTGGTGGCCCGCGTCGCCGCCGTCAACCCGCGCACCGTCGTGGTGGTCAACTCCGGCTCCCCGGTGGAGATGCCCTGGCGCGAGGACGTCGCGGCGGTGCTGCTCGGCTGGTTCCCCGGCCAGGAGGCGGGCTCCGCGCTCGCGGACGTACTCCTCGGGACGGCGGAGCCCGGCGGGCGGCTGCCCACCACCTGGCCGGCCCGGCTCGCGGACGCACCGGTCGTGCGCGTCACCCCGACGGGTGGCGAACTTCCGTACGAGGAGGGAGTGTTCATCGGCTACCGGGCCTGGGAGCGGTCCGGCGCGCGCCCCGCGTACCCCTTCGGGCACGGGCTCGGCTACACCGACTGGTCGTACGACGCCATCGAGGTGACCGGCGACACCGTCACCGTCCGCGTCCGCAACACCGGGGCGCGGCCCGGCCGCGAGGTCGTGCAGATCTATCTGGCGGTGCCGGACGGCGACACCGTCGAGCGCCCCGCGCGCGTCCTGGCGGGCTTCGCCGCCGTCGAGGCCGAACCGGGCGACAGCGCCGAGGTGAGCGTCCAACTGCCGCGCCGGGCCGCCGAGATCTGGGACGAGAAGGTCGGCGGCTGGCGGCTCGTCCCCGGTACGTACCGTGCGGAGGCGGGCCGCAGCGTCGCGGACCGCCGCCTCGGCGCACCGCTGACGATCGCGTGAACCGGCCCACGGCGGCGCGCCGCCCTATGGCTGCGTCACCTTGCGGTACGCCATCGCGGCCAGCTCCCGCTGGCCCTCCTCGCTGGGGTGGAACCAGTCCCACTGGCTCAACTCGGCCTCGGTGAACCGGAAGCCGTTGACCGCGCCGTCGTAGCGGCACCGCCGGTCCTTGCCGCAGACGTCCTTCAGCACGGCGTTGTACGCGGCCACCCGCTGTTCGACCTGCCCGCGCCGCGCCTCGGAGGCCGTGTCCACGGCGTCCGAGTCCCCGAGCATCGAGGGGCAGATCCGGGCCAGTTTCCAGACCTGCTTGCCGAGCGGGTCCGCGCGCCCCTCGGCCCAGAGCCTCTTCAGGTCCGGCACGCTCGCCACGTACACCTGCGTCTTGGGCAGCGAGCGCCGCAGCTCCTTCATCGCCACCTCGAAGTCGGCCCGGTACTGCGCCACCGACGTCATGTCGGCGACGTCCGCGCGGCACGCGTCATTGGCCCCCATCAGCACCGTCAGCAGCTCCGGCCGGTGCGGGAGGGCCTTGCCGAGCTGGCCGGGCAGGTCGGCCATCCGGGCGCCGGTCTTCGCGTAGTTCCAGCTGTGCGCCGCCGGGGACGGCAGCAGCCGCCCGGCCAGGCTGTCGACCTTCGTGCCGGTGGCCCAGGACGCCTCGGGGCAGTCGGACAGCGGTGAACAGGCGTTGAAGCCACGGGTGATGGAGTCGCCGAGGGAGGCGATGGAGGCGGGGCGGGTGTTCCACGCGGGGGTGGGCTTGGGTGTGGGCTTGGCGGCGGAGCCGCCCGTGCCGGTGGAGCCCTTGTCGTCGCACCCGGCGGCCCCGGCGACGGCGAGGGCCGCCGTCAGGGTGGCGACGGCGGCCCGTGCGAGACGGCGGCGACTCCGTGCGGTCCTGCCCCGCATCCCTGTTCCCCCTCCGGCCGATGGGTGATATCTCTTCTTGACCGACGGTACGTCACCCGTGCAGTGTCACCGCACGATAGTTTTTCCCGTGGCAATTGGGCTCCGCCCCGTTCGGGCGCGTACTCCGGTACTGTTCGGATCACAGCACGTCACATCCTGTCCCTTTTCGGGATAATTGCTCCCAATAGTGTTTACTGTTGGTAACCTCGTTGGCTGGTGCGGGAGTGATCATTGGGGCAGAATGGCCGATGCTGCCCCAGGCGGGACCGGCACGGCGCGAGGCCGCTGGGGAAGGCGTACCTCGAACCGCACTGGAGGTCCCGGTGACGACACGTGGAGTTCTGTACGTGCACTCCGCGCCACGCGCGCTGTGCCCGCACGTCGAATGGGCCGTCGCGGGCGTACTCGGCGTACGCGTCACGCTCGACTGGATCAGACAGCCGGCCTCGCCGGGCACCTGGCGGGCCGAATTCTCCTGGCAGGGCCAGGCCGGCACCGCCTCCAAGCTCGCCTCCGCGCTGCGCGGCTGGCACCTGCTGCGCTTCGAGGTGACCGCCGAGCCCTGCCCCACGGCCGAGGGCGAGCGCTACAGCTCCACCCCCGACCTCGGCATCTTCCACGCCGTCACCGGCATCCACGGCGACATCCTCATCCCCGAGGACCGGCTGCGCGCCGCCCTCGCCCGATCCGCCCGCGGCGAGACCGACCTCCAGGCCGAGGTCGCCAAGCTGCTCGGCAAGCCGTGGGACGACGAGCTGGAGCCCTTCCGGTACGCGGGCGAGGGCGCCCCCGTGCGGTGGCTGCACCAGGTGGTCTGACGCCGAGAAACGTGAGAGCCGCGCTTGTGCGGAACGCGCGAGGGCCCGCCCGGTCAAGGAGACCGGGCGGGCCCTCGTACGTACGGCTACCGCGGGATCAGAGGGTGCGGAAGGCGAGCACCACGTTGTGGCCGCCGAACCCGAACGAATTGTTCAGCGCGGTGATCGGACCCTCCGGCAGCTGCCGGGCCTCGTCCCGGACGACGTCGGCGTCCGCCTCGGGGTCGAGGTTGGCGATGTTGATCGTCGGCGGAGCGACCCGGTTCTTCAGCGCCAGCACCGACGCCACGGTCTCGACGCCGCCCGCGCCGCCCAGCAGATGACCCGTCATCGACTTGGTGGCCGAGATCGCCATGTGGTCCACGTCGTCGCCGAAGACCTTGCGCAGCGCCTTGATCTCCGCCACGTCGCCCTGCGGGGTCGAGGTCGCGTGCGCGTTGATGTGCGCGATCTCGACGGGCTTGATGTCGGTGGAGTCCAGCAGGTTCTGCAGCGCGTGCGCGATGCCGCTCCCGGAGGGCTCCGGCTGGGTGATGTGGTGGCTGTCGGCCGAGATGCCCTGGCCGGCCGCCTCGCAGTAGACCGTGGCGCCGCGCCGCGCGGCGTGCTCCGCGGACTCCAGGACGACGACGCCGGCGCCCTCGCCCAGGACGAAGCCGTTGCGGTCGACGTCGTACGGGCGGGAGGCGCCCTGCGGGTCGTCGTTGCTCTTCGACATCGCCATCATGTTGCCGAACGCGGCGATGGGCAGCGGGTGGATCGCCGCCTCGGTGCCGCCCGCGACGACCACGTCGGCGCGGCCGGTGCGGATCATCTCGATGGCGTAGCCGATGGCCTCCGCGCCCGAGGCGCAGGCGCTGACCGGAGTGTGCACGCCCGCACGGGCGCCGACCTCCAGGCCGACGTTGGCCGCCGGGCCGTTCGGCATCAGCATCGGCACGGTGTGCGGGGAGACCTTGCGGACGCCCTTCTCCTTCAGCACGTCGTACTGGTCGAGAAGGGTGATCACGCCGCCGATGCCGGAGGCGATGACCGTGCCGAGCCGGTGCGGATCGACGCTCGCGTCCTCGCCGGCCTTGGCGGTGAACCCCGCGTCCGCCCATGCCTCACGGGCCGCGATCAGCGCGAACTGCGCCGACCGGTCCAGCTTGCGGGCCTGCGGGCGGGGGATGCTCTCACCGGGCTCGACCGCACTGCGGGCGGCGATCCGGACGGGCAGTTCGGCCCACCGCTCGCCCTCCAGGGCATGCACGCCGGACCGGCCCGCGAGCATCCCTTCCCAGGTCGATGCGCTGTCGCCACCCAGAGGTGTGGTTGCGCCGATACCGGTGACGACCACGGTGCGATTGGTCGCGTTCACAGGAATTCTTTCTCCACGTGTAGAGGGGTCTGAATCAACGGCGCCACCGCCGGGTGGCGACAAACGCGTCGGCTGTCAATCAGTCCTGGTGCTTCAGGATGTACGAGACGGCGTCGCCCACCGTCTTCAGGTTCTTGACGTCGTCGTCGGGGATCTTGACGTCGAAGCGCTCTTCGGCGGCGACGACGACCTCGACCATGGACAGCGAGTCGACGTCGAGGTCGTCGGTGAACGACTTCTCCGACTTGACGTCCTCGGTGGGGATACCGGCGATCTCGTTGACGATCTCCGCGAGACCTTCGGTGATCTCTGCCTCAGTGGCGGCCATTGCGGCGCTCCTTCGATGTTTTTACGGTGTGACTGGTCAGTGGTGAAGCCCCGCGCGGCGTCCGGTGGTCCCGGGCGGCCGCGCAGATCCTGCCTAGGGGAGGGTAACGACAGTGGCGGCGTAGGCGAGACCCGCCCCGAAGCCGATGACGAGCGCCGTGTCCCCGCTCTTGGCCTGCCCCGTCGCCAACAGCCGCTCCATGGCGAGCGGAATGGAGGCGGCGGAGGTGTTGCCGGTGGTCGCGACATCGCGGGCCACCGTGACGTGCTCCGGCAGCCCCAGAGTCTTGACCATCGAATCGATGATCCGCATGTTCGCCTGGTGCGGAATGAACGCGTCGAGGTCGTCGGCCCGCACCCCGGCCCGGTCCAGGGCCTCCTGGGCGACCTTCGCCATCTCGAACACGGCCCAGCGGAAGACCGCCTGGCCCTCCTGGGTGATCGCCGGGTAGCGGATGTCGCTCACATCCGTGCGCCCCCGGTACACCTCCCAGGACTCGGTCTGCTTGATCGTCTCGGACTTGTCGCCCTCCGAACCCCAGACGGTCGGGCCGATCGACGGCTCCTTCGCGGGGCCCACGACCACGGCGCCCGCGCCGTCGCCGAACAGGAAGGCCGTCGCGCGGTCCTCCAGATCGGTCAGGTCCGAGAGCCGCTCGACGCCGATGACCAGCACGTACTCCGCGCTGCCCTCGGAGATCAGCCCCTTGGCGAGGGTCAGCCCGTAGCCGAAGCCCGCGCAGCCCGCCGAGATGTCGAACGCGGCCGGCCGGCCCGCGCCGACCCGGTCGGCGATCTCCGTGGCGATGGCCGGGGTCTGCTTGAAGTGCGACACCGTCGAGACGATCACGGCGCCGATCTGGGCGGGGTCGATACCGGCGTCGGCGATGGCCTTGCCGGACGCCTCCACCGACATCATGGCCACCGTCTCCTCGGGGCCCGCCCAGTGCCGGGTGGCGATGCCCGAGCGCGAACGGATCCATTCGTCCGAGGAATCGATGTGCTTGAGGATCTCGTCGTTGCCCACCACCCGGGTCGGGCGGTAGCCGCCGACGCCGAGGATGCGCGCGTACGGGGAACCCTGGCTGGGCTTGATCTTCGCGGTCATGCTCTCGGGCTCCTTATTCGGCCGGGGTCTGCGCGGAGTCGGCCGGGATCTGCGCGGCCGAGTGCTCGGCTATCAGCGCACGGGCGGCGTCGAGGTTGTCCGGGGTCTTCAGCGCGAGCGTCTTGACGCCGGGCAGGGCGCGCTTGGCGAGGCCCACGAGGGTGCCCGCCGGGCACAGCTCGATGATCGCGGTGACGCCCAGTTCCTTGAAGGTCTCCATGCACAGGTCCCAACGGACCGGATTGGAGACCTGGTTGACCAGCCGCTGCAGGATCTCCGCGCCGGTGGCGACGGCCTGCCCGTCCTTGTTGGAGACGTAGCGGGTGCCCGGGTCGCTCGCGTCCAGGGTGGGGACGAGCGCCTCCAGCGTCGCGACCGCCGGGGCCATGTGGTGCGTGTGGAACGCCCCGGCCACCTTCAGCGGCACGACCTTGCGGGTGCCCTCCGGCTTGTCCTCGGCCAGCGCCGCCAGCTGCTCGGCGGTGCCCGCGGCGACGATCTGACCCGCGCCGTTCACATTGGCCGGGGTCAGGCCGAGCCGCTCCAGGTGCGGCAGGACGGCGTCCGGCTCGCCGCCGAGGAGCGCGGCCATGCCGGTCTCGGTGACCGCCGCGGCCTCGGCCATCGCCAGCCCCCGCTTGCGGACCAGCGCCATCGCGGACTGCTCGGACAGCACGCCCGCGGCGGCCGCGGCGGTGATCTCACCGACGCTGTGGCCGGCCACCGCTCCGGACCGGCGGACCAGGTCGGCGGGGGACGCGAAGAGCTGCCGCGCGGTGAGCAGACCGGCGGCCACCAGCAGCGGCTGCGCCACCGCGGTGTCACGGATCTCCTCCGCGTCGGCCTTGGTGCCGTAGTGGATCAAGTCCAGGTCGACGACGGCCGACCACTCCGCGAGGCGTTCGGTGACGCCGGGAAGGTCGAGCCAGGGGGTCAGGAAGCCGGGCGACTGAGCGCCCTGGCCGGGAGCGACGAGTACGAGCACCCTCACACTCTCTCTTGCGGACGGCCTCGCCCACCCGTGGGGACAGGGACGAAGAACCGTCGGGGTAATTGTGGGTTTCCGATAAAAGCCTACGACCGTGCTCCCGCGTCGGCCAGGCGCCCCAGGATGAGCGCGATACGCAGCGTGAACGCGGACCGCACATCGGAGGGTGACCATCCAGTGACGTCTGTCACACGTCGGAGGCGGTATCGCACGGTGTTGGGGTGCACGAAAAGCATCCGCGCCGCGCCCTCCAGACTGCTTGCCTGCTCCAGATAGACGCTCAGCGTCTCCAGCAGAGCCGACCCCGCTTCCTCCAATGGTCTGTAGATCTCCTCCACCAACTGCTCGCGCGCCGCCACGTCTCCGGCCATCGCGCGCTCCGGCAGGACATCGTCCGCCAGCACCGGCCGCGGCGCGTCCGGCCACGCCGCACACGCCTTCAGGCCGGCCGTGGCCGCCGCCGCGGAACGGTTCGCGGCCAGCAGGTCCGAGACCACCGGACCGGCCACCACCGGACCCGCCGCGAACGGCCCGATCAGCGACTTCGCCGTCTGCAGCGGATTGTCGGAACCGCCCGCGATCACCACCAGCCGGCTGCCCAGCACCCCGGTCAGCACCTGGAGCTTCGCGTGCCGGGCCGCGCGCCGGATCGCCTCGACGGTCAGCTCGCTGTCCCCGTCCGGGGCCGTGCCGAGGACGACGGCCACATGCTCGGGCGAGGACCAGCCCAGCGCGGCGGCGCGCGACAGCGCCCCCTCGTCGGCCTCCCCGGAGAGCACCGCGTTGACCACCAGCGACTCCAGCCGCGCGTCCCACGCGCCGCGCGCCTCCGCGGCCTGCGCGTAGACCTGCGCGGTCGCGAAGGCGATCTCACGGGCGTAGACCAGCAGCGCCTCCCGGAGCACCGACTCGTCGCCGGGGGCCGCCACCTCCTCGATGGCCGACTCCATGACCTCGATGGTCGTACGGACCATCTCCACGGTCTGGCGCAGCGTGATCGCCCTGGTCAGCTCGCGCGGCGCGGTCCCGAAGACGTCCGTACTGATCGCCTGCGGGGTCTCCGGGTGCCGGAACCACTCCGTGAAGGCCGCGATGCCGGCCTGGGCGACCAGCCCGATCCAGGAGCGGTTCTCCGGGGGCATCGCCCGGTACCACGGCAGCTGCTCATCCATCCGGGCGATGGCGTTGGCGGCCAGTTTCCCGGAGGACTTCTCCAGCCGGCGCAGGGTGGCACTGTGCGGATGCGGGGTGTTAGCGGCGGGTTCAGGCACGGGACAAGCCTGCCCTATTCGCGCGCCGTCCGGAGCGGCCGGGCTACCGTAGCCGGATGACGCGGGTGCAGCGGGGCGACGAGCGGTACCGGGGCGGCGACCCCGCGGCCGGGATCGAGACACGGCACGCCTTCTCCTTCTCCGGCTTCTACGACCCGGACAACGTGCGCTTCGGCCTGCTCGAAGCCTGCAACGAGGAGCGGCTGGCGGGCGGCGCCGGATTCGACGAACACCCGCACCGCGACGTGGAGATCGTCACCTGGGTCGTCGAAGGCGAACTGACCCACGAGGACTCCACCGGACACACCTCGGTCGTCCGCCCCGGCGACGTACAGCGGCTGAGCGCGGGCACCGGCGTGCGGCACACGGAACGCAACGCCGGGAGCGTCCCGCTGCGGTTCGTGCAGATGTGGCTGACCCCGACGGAGTTCGGCGGCGACCCCGCCTACGAGGTCGTACGCGGCATCGCCGACGGCACCCCCTACGCCCTGCGCCGCGCCGAAGCCGTCCTCCACGTCCGCCGCCTCACCCCGGGCGAACGCACGGCCATGCCCGCGGCGCCGTGGACGTACGCACACGTGGTGCACGGCGCGGTGCGCCTCGGCGACGACATCCTCCACGAAGGCGACGCCGCCCGCCTTGAGAACACCACCCCGGACGAGCCCGGCGAAGCCCAGTCCATCGGCACGTCCGAACTACTCCTGTGGGAGATGCACAGGGAACCGTCCTTCGGCTAAATCCAGCCCGTCAGGGGCACCTTCCAGCGGTAGCTGGGGGAGCTAGAGGACACCTGCCTGTAGGGCAAACCGAGGCGCGAGCCCAGGCAAATCCAGCCTGTCCGGCGTTTGAGGACACTCGCCCGCAGGGCGAAGGTGACCGTAATCCAGCCCGTCAGAGGGCACACCCCAGCGGTAGCTGGAAGAGATTGAGGACCGGGGTCCGGGGCAGAGCCCCGAATCAGTGGCCCTGGCCGAGCTCCGCGAGAACGGCATCGGTGAGCGGCGGCCACACCTCAACGGCCCACGGCCCGAACGCCCGGTCCGTCAACGCCGCGCAAGCGGCCCCCGCCTCGGGATCGACCCACAGAAACGTTCCGGCCTGCCCGAAGTGCCCGAACGTACGCGGCGACGACGTCGCCCCCGTCCAGTGCGGAGCCTTCCCGTCGCGGATCTCGAACCCCAGCCCCCAGTCGTTCGGCCGCTGGTGCCCGTACCCCGGCAGCACCCCGCTGACCCCGGGGAAGACCACCGACGTCGCCTCGGTCAGCGTCTGCCGCGCCAGCAGCCGCGGCGCCTGGAGCTCCGCCGCGAAGCGCGCCATGTCGTCGGCGGTCGAGACGCCGTCCTTGGCGGGCGACCCGGCCCCGGTCAGCTCCGTGGCCGTCATGCCCAGCGGTTCCAGCACCGCTTGGCGCAGGTACTCCGGAAAGTCGATGTCCGTCGCCTTGGCGATGTGGTCGCCGAGCGCCTCGAAACCGGCGTTGGAGTAGAGCCGCCGGGTGCCCGGCCCGGACATGGTGCGGTGTTCGTCGAAGGCGAGCCCGGAGGTGTGGGCGAGCAGGTGGCGGACGGTGGAGCCGGGCGGCCCGGCGGGCTCGTCGAGTTCGACGGCGCCCTCTTCGACGGCGATGAGCGCGGCGTACGCGGCGAGCGGTTTGGTCACCGAGGCCAGCGGGAAACGGCGGTCGGTGGGTCCGTACGATCCGGCCCGCGTACCGTCGGCCCGTACGACCACGGCCGCGGCGTTCTCGACCGGCCAGTTCTCGATCTTGCTCAGGCTCGCCATGCTCTCCATGGCGACGAGCCTAACCCGCTCAAAATCCGGTCAAGAATCCGCTTGCTTGGAGTGCACTCCAAGTCTCTAGCGTTGCAGCCACCGGAGACGCGGCAGCCATCGAATCGAAGGGCGAAGGGGGAGCGGCATGACGGTGACCGAGACCGAGACGACCAGGGCCGCACGGTCGGACCTGTGCCTCAGGGTGCACGAGCACCCTCGGCCCGCCGGGCAGGGCGGGTACACGATCAGCGAAGTGGTCACCTATACCGGACTGTCCGCGCACACCCTGCGCTGGTACGAGCGGATCGGGCTGATGCCGCACGTCGACCGCTCCCACACGGGCCAGCGCCGCTACGGCGACCGCGACCTGAACTGGCTCGACCTGGTGGGCAAGTTGCGGCTGACCGGCATGCCGGTCGCCGACATGGTCCGCTACGCGGAGCTCGTACGGGCGGGTGAGGCGACGTACCCGGAGCGCGAACGGCTGCTGACCGCCCACCGGGAAGACGTGCGCAACCGCATCGCGGAGCTGCAGAGCACCTTGGCAGTCCTCGACTACAAGATCGACATCTATGGCGACGTCCGCCGGACGTCCGAAAGGTCCTGATGCCTGTATGAGCACGGAAAAGACGGAGAAGATCGCACACGCCGCCCTCGGCGCCGACGGCCCCCGGGTCGGCGTCCAAGGACTCGGCTGCATGGGCATGAGCCACGCGTACGGCCCGGCCGACGGGGACGAGTCGCGGGCCGCCCTGGAGCGCGCCCTCGAACTGGGCGTCACCCTCTACGACACCGCCGACCTGTACGGCGACGGGGAGAACGAGAAGTTCATCTCGCCGTTCATCCGGGCCCACCGCGACGAGGTCGTCCTCGCCACGAAGTTCGCGCTCTCCACCGACCCGGCGGAGCCCGACAAGCGGATCATCGACAACTCCCCCGAGTACATCCGGAGCGCCGTCGAAGCGAGCCTGCGGCGGCTCGGCGTCGAAGAGATCGACCTCTACTACATGCACCGCCGCGACGTGAACGTCCCGATCGAGGAGACGGTCGGCGCGATGGCGGAGCTGGTGAAGGAGGGCAAGGTCAAGCACCTCGGGCTGAGCGAGGTGACCGGCGCCGAACTGCGCGCCGCGCACGCCGTGCACCCCATCGCGGCGGTCCAGTCGGAGTGGTCGCTCTTCAGCCGCGACGTGGAGCGGAGCGCGGTGCCCACGGCCCAGGAGCTGGGCGTCGGCTTCGTCCCGTACTCGCCGCTCGGCCGCGGCTTCCTGACCGGCTCCTTCGCCGACGCCGACCAGGACCTGCCCGAGGGCGACTGGCGCCGCACGCAGCCCCGCTTCACCGGCGACAACGCGGCGGTCAACGCCGCGCTGCTGGAGCCCGTACGGGCCGTCGCCCGCGACCATGAGGCGACGCCCGGCCAGATCGCGCTGGCCTGGGTGCAGCAGCAGGCGCGGGTGCGCGGGCTGACGGTCGTACCGATCCCCGGCACGACCAAGCGCAAGCGGGTGGACGAGAACACGGCCGCGACGCGGATCGTGCTCAGCGAAGACGAACTGGCCCGGCTGGAGCCGATCGCCGGCCAGGTCGCGGGCGGGCGCTACGCCGACGCCTCGTTCTCGTCGGAGGGGCGGGAGTAACCACCGCGGTGAGGGCGCGGCCCGGCCGCGCCCTCGCTACCGCTCGCCCGGGGTCACCAGCCCCGACTCGTACGCGAAGATCACGGCCTGCGCCCGGTCGCGGAGCTGGAGCTTGGCGAGGACGCGGCCGATGTGCGTCTTGACCGTCTGCTCGGCGAGGAACAGCGTTCCGGCGATCTCCTGGTTGGAGAGCCCGCGCGCGATCAGCCCTAGCACCTCCGTCTCGCGCGGGGTCAGCTCCGGCGGACGCGGTACGGGCGTCCGGCGCGGGGCCGGGCGCTGCCGGGCGAACTCCTCGATCAGCCGGCGGGTGACGGACGGGGCGAGCAGCGCCTCGCCGCCGGCCACGACCCGTACGGCCGAGATCAGGTCGGCGGGCGGCGCGTCCTTCAGCAGGAAGCCGCTGGCCCCGGCGCGCAGCGCCTCGTACACGTAGTCGTCGACGTCGAAGGTCGTGAGCATCAGCACCTTCGGGCGGTGACAGGCACCGGGGCCGGCTTCAGCGTCGGCGACGGGTTCGACTTCGGCTCCGGCTTCGGCTTCGGCTTCGGCGAGGATCTGCCGGGCCGCCTCCAGGCCGTCCGTCCCGGGCATCCGTACGTCCATGAGAACCACGTCGGGGCGGGTGCGGCGGCTCAGTTCGATGCCCTGAAGGCCGTCCGCCGCGTCGCCGACGACGTCGATGTCGGGCTGCGCGGCGAGCAGCGCGGCGAACCCCGCCCGCACCATGGCCTGGTCGTCGACGATGATCACCCTGATGGTCATGGGGCGGGGGCTTCCTCTGCGGGGTCAGTTTCTGAAGGGCCTGAGGAGACTGAGGGGCCTGAGGGGACCGCGGCGACCGGGAATCGCGCCGCCACACGGAAGCCGCCGTCCGGCAGCGGGCCCGTGTCCAGTTCGCCGCCGAGCAGCCGGACGCGTTCGCGCATCCCGACCAGGCCGTGGCCCGTGCCGCCGCTCTCCAGCGGCGTGCCGGGCGCGGGGGCCGGGGCGTTGACGATCAGGACGCTCACGCCCGTACGGTCCGAGGCGACCGACACGCGGGTGGCCGCGCCCGGCGCGTGCCGCACCACATTGGCGAGCGCCTCCTGGACGACGCGGTACGCGGACAGGTCCACGGCCCCCGGCACCGGCACCGGCCCCGGTGCGACGGACAGCTCCACGGGCACCCCCGCCCGTACCGTCGCCTCCGCCAGCCGGTCCAGCTCCGCCAGGCCGGGCTGCGGCGCGAGCTCGCCGCCGCCCGCGCCCGTACCGTCCGTGCCGCGCAGCGCGCCCAGCAGCCGCCGCATCTCGGTGAGCGATTCGCGGGCGGTCGCGGCGATGGCGGCGAACTCCTCGCCCGTCTCGGGCGGCACACCGCCGAGCCGGTACGGGGCGCTGTCCGCCTGCACCGTGATCACGGACATGTGGTGCGCGACGACGTCGTGCATCTCCCGCGCGATCCGGGCGCGCTCCTCCAGGACGGTGCGCCGGGCCCGTTCCGCCTCGCTGACCTCCCGCTGCGCGGCCAGCGCCCGGCGCGCCTCGCCGCGTTCGCGCACCGCGCCGGTCAGCAGCAGCACGGCGCCGGTGAGGAGGAAGAGCAGCAGCTGGGTGGCGTTCTCCTGGCGGGTCGGGAACACCGCGGGGAGTACGGCCGTGGCGCCGGTCGCCGCGCCGACGACGAGCAGTCGGCGGCGGTTCTCGCGCAGCCCCACGGCGGCGGTCACCAGGAGGTAGCCGATCATCGCGGGCGGCGTCCACGGCCAGGCGCGGCCCTCCACCCCGTCGACCGACAGCAGGACGAACCCGCCCACGAGATCGGCGGCGAACACGATCGCCCAGGCCGGCAGCGGGCGGCGCGGCGCGAGCGGCAGCGGCACGGTCTGCGCGACGGCGAGCACCAGGGAGAGCGCGACGCCGAGCCGGTAGTCGTTCGCCAGCACGTTGTACGTGGACTGGAGCAGTCCGGCCGCCACCGCGCACGCCGCTACGACGGGCAGCCACCGGGCGGGTCGGCGCAGGGCGGAGGAGGGAGGGGAAGTGGGCATGACCAGGTCAGCCTATGCGGGCCGGCTCCCCGGACCGGCTACAGCTCCGCGAGCAGCTCGGTCTTCTTGTGGCTGAACTCGTCGTCCGTGAGCAGGCCGGCCTCGCGCAGGGCGCCGAGGTGGCGGATGCGGTCGGCGATGTCGGCCGGGTCCGGGCGGGCCGCGGGGGAGCGCTCCGGGACGAGGGCGGGGGTCGCGGCCTGTACGGCCTCCAGGACCGCGGCGGCGAACGGCAGCGACTCGTGGGCGAGCCCGTACCCCATGCCGAAGACGACGGCCGCCGGGTCCTGGTCGGCGGCGCCCGGCCGGTCGTCGGCCGCGCCGCGCGGCAGGAGCCGCAGATGACCGTTGAATATCTCGGGGGAGCGCCACTCGACGCCGGACAGCCCGGCCACCGCGAACCGCTGGTCGCCCGCCTTCCACTTGGCGGTGGACGCGCCCGTCCAGAACCAGCGGAAGGCGACGGTCTCGCCGTCGAAGAAGGCCTTGGCGTCGTACGCCTTGAAGGACGCCGGGGGCGGGGGAGCGGCCACCAGATACCGGTCGGCGGCCGTGTCCGCTTCGGGGCCGAGCCGGGCGCGCAGCTCGTCGGCGTAGTACTCGGCGAGGGTCTCCCGCTCGGCGGGCAGCACCAGCCGGTAGGGGTCGCTGCCCTCCTTGAGCTGCCCGTCCGCCGCGTCGGCCAGCGGATCGGCGCCGGGCCTCGGCGTCGCCCGCAGCACGACCGTGCCGCGCTTGCCCTGGGTCAGCTCGACGGAGGCGAGCGCCTCGTAGGGCACGCGGCGCTCACCGAGCGCCTGAAGCAGTTTCGGCGTGCGCAGCCCCCGTTCGAATCGGATGAGCACGGAGTCGGTGTCGAACTCCCAGACGGCGTGGAAACCGGCCAGCACATCACCCATGTCGTTCATCGTAGGCGGCGGTCGCCCGCCTGTCCCCCCTCCGGTGCTACGCGCGTAAAACCTCGTGAGACGTACGTCCGCATGCCCGGACGTGTGTCCTGAAACATGCGTACGAACCAGGGAAGTGTGCGTACGGGGAAGCCCGCTCGGGGCACTAGCTCAGGTCCGCGGCACAGCCTCTGTTGTCCGTCGCGCACTGTACGGACGCGGCGGCGCCGACGCCGATCCTCGCGAAGTTCTCCAGACTGGCGGTGCCCGGCCGGAAGTAGCCGGGGTGGCCGACCGCCCCGTCGGCGGAGAGGAGGCGGGAGCCGAAGCCGGGGGAGACCGGGTCCGCGCCGTGGCCGAGGCCGCCCCACTCCATGTGCGGGATGTCCCGGATCCAGTCGTCGCGGTCGCGCATCGCCCAGACCCGGGCCTCGGTGCCCAGGTCGGCCGCGCGCTCGGCGCGCATGCCGGGGCTGCCGGCGACCGCGATGTCGGTGACCCTGGCGGACAGGTCCCGGGCGGCGACGCCGCACACCACGGAGCCGTAGCTGTGGCAGAGCAGCGAGACCCGCGAGTCGTTCGGCAGCCCGCGGACCATGGCGCGCAGCCGCAGCGCGCCCTCGGCGGCGAGCTTGCCGGTGGCGGCGTCCATGCCGAGCCCCGAGGGCGAGGTGTAGTCGGCCCAGGCGATGACGGCGGTCCTCGCCGCGGGCCGGGTCCGGCGTTCGGCTTCGTAGAGCGCGCTGGCCGCGCCGGCCGGCGCGGTGTACGGGCGGGTCGTCTTCTCGTAGGTCAACGCGGTGGTGTCGACGCCGGGCACCACGACCGAGACCCGGTCGGCGTGCGGGAGGTCGCCGAAGACCTCGGCGACCCGCCCCGATCCGGCGGGGTTGAACGCGAAGATCTGCCGTCCGTCGCGCATCAGCGAGGTGAAGCGGTCCATGCGGCGGTCGGCCTCGTGCCGGCCGTACGCGGTGAGCCGCTGGTCGTGCGCGCGCTTCTCCTCGGTCGCACGGGCCCGGCCGAGCGCGACGCGGTTGGCGCGGTAGCGCAGCGGCGCGGGCGCGCCGTTGAGGTTGCCGACGACCAGCGGGTAGCGGTCGACGAGATAGCTCAGCTGGCTGCCGGTGAGGGTCGCGAAGAACCGCGACAGGGCGCTCGGCGGGCCGTTCGGGTCGGGCAGCTGGTGTCCGGCGAGTGAGCCGTGCAGCCAGGCGGTGAGCGAGGCCGATCTGGGGTCGGGTTCCCCTCTGTGACTCCGGATGGCGGTCCAGCCGGTCGTGGCGAGCATGACGAAGACCACGGCGAGGGCGAGCAGCGCGCGCCAGACCGTGGCCGAGTTCGTCCAAGGCAGGGGGGAGGGAGCACCGAGCTCCGGGAAGGAAGTCACCGCGGGCCACCCTAGGAGAAACCCGACGGCAGCCGCCAAACGCGTGAGTCATCTCACGTTTGATAGCGGACAATTGTGCACAGTAGTGCGACTTGGGATCAGGTTCGGGGCGGGGTCCGCCAGTTCTTGGACAGCGCGGGTTCCAGGACGGCGAGGTACCTCTCGGTGAGGTCCCGCATCGCGTTCGCGGTCCAGTCGTCGCCCTCGCCCCAGACCTTGCCGGCCACGCGCATCGCCCCGGTGAACGCCGCCACCAGGACCCGCGGCCGCGGGTCGGCGTCGATGTCCAGGCCCTCCCGGCGGGCGATCTCCTGCGCGATCCGCTCCTCCGTGTCGTACTGGCGGCGCAGATGGGTCGCGAGCAGCGCGGGCGTCGACTCGATCACCTGGTACATGCGCATGTGCAGCTGGGGCGGCGCGACCGCCTTCATCTCCTCGTCGATGGTGGCCCAGCCGTTCGAGACGGCGTTGCGCAGCGCGGTCATCGGCGGCTCGTGGGCGGGGCGGGCGCAGATCTCCGCGAAGAAGCGCGTCTCGATCAGGCCCTGGAGGGCGAAGGCGACGTCCTCCTTGCTGGAGAAGTAGCGGAAGAACGTGCGCTGGGAGACGTCGACGGCGTCGGCGATCTCGTCGACCGTCGTCTGCTCGTACCCCTTCGCCAGGAATAGCTCCAGGGCGGCACGGATCAGCGCGTCGCGGGTCCGCCGCTTCTTGCGCTCGCGCAGCCCGCAGGGGCCGGCCGGCTGGCCGGCCGGCAGTTCGGTCTCCTGTTCGGTCTTCACCGCTCGGCCCTCTCTTCGGCGGGTTTCCGCTGTTCACGATATCTGTGAGCCACATGACAGTTACCGACTCATGAACCGGTTTGTCAATTGTCAGCCGCTGCCATAATCTCGCGATATGACGTCTCAGACCACCGTCGCCGACGCGGCGCCGGAACATCCCGTACCGGGGCCCCGGAAGGGGCTGCGGGGCCATCCATGGCTGACCCTCATCTCCGTGGCGATCGGCGTGATGATGGTCGCGCTCGACGGCACGATCGTCGCCATAGCCAACCCCGCCATCCAGAAGGACCTCGGCGCCTCGCTCGCCGACGTCCAGTGGATAACCAACGGTTATCTGCTCGCCCTCGCCGTCTCGCTGATCACCGCCGGCAAGCTCGGTGACCGCTTCGGCCACCGCCAGACCTTCCTCATCGGCATCGCCGGATTCGCGCTCGCCTCCGGCGCGATCGGGGTCTCCGGCAGCGTCGCCCTGGTCATCGCCTTCCGCGTGCTCCAGGGCCTCTTCGGCGCACTGCTCATGCCGGCCGCGCTCGGCCTGCTGCGCGCCACCTTCCCCGCCGAGAAGCTCAACATGGCCATCGGCATCTGGGGCATGGTCATCGGCGCCTCCACCGCCGCCGGCCCGATCGTCGGCGGGCTGCTGGTCGAGCACGTCAACTGGCAGTCGGTCTTCTTCATCAACGTCCCGGTCGGCGTCATCGCGCTCGTACTGGGCCTGGTGATCCTCGTGGACCACCGCGCCAAGAACGCCGCCAAGTCCTTCGACGTCCTCGGCATCGTGCTGCTCTCCGGGGCCATGTTCTGCCTCATCTGGGCGCTCATCAAGGAGAACCAGTGGGGCGGCTGGGGCGAGACCAAGACGCTCCTCTTCCTCGGCATCGCGATCGTCGCCTTCGTGCTCTTCGCCCTCTGGGAGACCAGGGTCAAGGAGCCGCTGATCCCGCTGAGCATGTTCCGCTCCGTGCCGCTCTCCGCGGGCACGATCCTGATGGTGCTGATGGCGTTCGCCTTCATGGGCGGCCTGTTCTTCGTCACCTTCTACCTGCAGAACGTGCACGGCATGAGCCCCGTCGACAGCGGACTCCACCTGCTGCCGCTCACCGCGATGATGATCGTCGCCTCGCCGATCGCGGGCGCCCTCATCACCAAGCTCGGCCCGCGCATCCCGCTGGTCGGCGGCATGGTCCTCACCGCCGTCGCCTGCTTCGGAATGTCCAGCCTGTCCTCGGACTCCGGCAACCTGGGGATGTCCATCTGGTTCGCGCTGCTCGGCCTCGGCCTCGCCCCGGTCATGGTCGGCGCCACCGAGGTCATCGTCGGCAACGCGCCGCTGGAGCACTCCGGCGTCGCGGGCGGACTCCAGCAGGCCGCCATGCAGGTCGGCGGCTCCCTCGGCACGGCCGTGCTCGGCGCGGTGATGGCCTCCCGCGTCAGCAGCGACCTGCCCGACAAGTGGGCCGGAGCCGGGCTGCCCAAGCTCACCCCCGAGCAGATGTCCCAGGCGTCCGACGCGGTCGCCGTCGGCGTCGGTCCGGTGCCGCCGAAGGCTCCGCCGCAGCTCGCCGAGAAGATCACGGGCGTCGCGCATGACACGTTCGTGTCGGGCATGGGCTTCGCCTTCACCGTCGCCGGCATCGTCGCGGTCATCGCCGCCGGGGTCGCGCTGTTCACCAAGCGCGGCGAGAACGCCGAGGCGGGAGCGGGCGCGGCGCACATCTGACGCCGGTGCCGCGGGTGCGGCGGCGGATGCCACGCGCGGGGCTGAACCGGTCGCAGAACCGGTTCAGCCCCTTCGTCGTGGGCGGCCGCCCGCAGCGCCCCCTATCCAGGTGAACGGCCCGGCGCCCTCTTGGCGGGCGCTCCGGCGGCCCGAGATGCTCAATGCCGCACCTGCCACGGGCAACTGCCCCGGCACGGTGCCGTCATCGAGATCCGCGCGCCATACGGGGGAGCAGTCCACATGAACAAGTTCGCCGCCGCCACGACCCTGGCCGCCGCCACAGCCGCCGTACTCCTGCCACCGACCGCCGCGGCCGCCCCCGCCCCCGCCCCCAGGCTCGGCGCCTGCGCCGCCGGTCAGCTCTGCCTCTGGCCCAAGAGCGACTTCCACGGCGCCCGCCGGACCCACGAACTCTCCAACACCGACATCGCCAGCTGCGAACCCCTCCCCACCGGCACCTCCGCCGCCTCCCTGGCCAACCGCACCGGCCGCCCCGTCACCGCCTACCAGAGCGCAGAATGCTCCGAAACCGGCGAATTCTCCACCTACCCGTCGGGCTCCTACACCCCCGAATCCCCCTACCGGGTACGCGCCTTCAAGATCTGGGAGAACTGAGCCGGGCCGGCTACGAGGGGCCTGGGGATGTCCGGTCGTGCCTGCGTCGGCTCCGGGGCACGCCCCCACGAGCCGCCCGCGGGCGTCGGGTCGTGAAAGTGCTGGGCTCCGGCGGCGCGGGCACGGCCTCAGCCACGGCCGCCCCGTAGGGGCGCGGGGAACTGCGCGATCAGCCACGAATGACCCGCAGGTGTCCGGTCGTGCATACGCCAGGTTCCGGAGGCACGGCTTCAGCCGTGTCCGGCTCGTAGGGGCGCGGGGAATTGCGCGATCAGCTACGCACGACCCGCAGGTGTCCGGTAGTGAGCATGTGTCGGGCTCCCGGGGTACGGCCTCAGCCACGGCCGCCCCGTAGGGGCGCGGGGAACTGCGCGACCAGCCACGAACGACCCGCAGGCGTCCGGTAGTGAGCATGTGTCGGGCTCCCGGGGTACGGCCTCAGCCACGGCCGCCCCGTAGGGGCGCGGGGAACTGCGCGACCAGCCACGAACAACCCGCAGGCGGCCGATCGCGAAAAGCCCCCCGGGCCTTGGCCGCAAACGGGCACGGCCCCAGCCGTAAAAGCACCGGCCCCCGGCCGTGAAAGCAACCGGCCCCCATCCATAAAAACGCCGGGCCCCGGCCGACGAGAAGTCGGCCGGGGCCCGGCGTCCGGCGAACGCGGCCGTACGGCCGCTACGCGTCACCGCCCGCCGCGCCCGGCTCCGCCGCCGTGGCGTCGAGGAGCTGGTAGCGGTCGATGGCCTGCTTGAGGGCGGAGCGGTCGACCTTGCCGTCCTTGGCCAGCTCGGTGAGCACGCCGAGGACGATCGACTGCGCGTCGATGTGGAAGAAGCGGCGCGCAGCGCCCCTGGTGTCGGCGAAGCCGAAGCCGTCCGCGCCCAGCGACTGGTACGTGCCGGGGACCCAGCGCGCGATCTGGTCCGGGACGGCGCGCATCCAGTCGGACACGGCGACCTTCGGGCCCTCGGCGCTCTGGAGCTTCGTCGTCACGTACGGGACGCGCTGCTCCTCCTCCGGGTGGAGCAGGTTGTGCTCCTCGACCTCCACCGCGTCGCGGCGCAGCTCGTTCCAGGAGGTCGCGGACCAGACGTCGGCCTTGACGTTCCACTCCTCGGCGAGGATGCGCTGGGCTTCGACGGCCCACGGCACGGCCACGCCGGAGGCGAGGATCTGCGCGGGGATCGAGCCCTGCTCGCCCGCCTTGAAGCGGTAGAGGCCCTTGAGGATGCCCTCGCGGTCCACGTCGGCGGGCTCGGCCGGGTGCTGGATCGGCTCGTTGTAGACGGTGAGGTAGTAGAAGACGTCCTCGCCGGCCTTGCCGTCCGGCGTCTCGCCGTACATGCGGCGCAGGCCGTCCTGCATGATGTGGGCGATCTCGTAGCCGAACGCCGGGTCGTACGCGACGACGGCCGGGTTGGTCGAGGCGAGCAGCTGCGAGTGGCCGTCGGCGTGCTGGAGGCCCTCGCCGGTCAGGGTCGTACGGCCGGCGGTCGCGCCCAGTACGAAACCGCGCGAGAGCTGGTCGGCCATCTGCCAGAACTGGTCGCCGGTCCGCTGGAAGCCGAACATCGAGTAGAAGACGTAGACCGGGATCAGCGGCTCGCCGTGCGTGGCGTAGGCCGAGCCGGCCGCGATCAGCGAGGCCGTGCAGCCCGCCTCGGAGATGCCGTCGTGCAGCATCTGGCCGGACGGCGACTCCTTGTAGGCGAGCAGCAGCTCGCGGTCCACGGACTCGTACTGCTGGCCCATCGGGTTGTAGATCTTCGCCGTCGGGAAGAACGCGTCCATGCCGAAGGTGCGGTACTCGTCCGGCGCGATCAGCACGAACCGCTTGCCGATCTCCTTGTCCCGCATCAGGTCCTTGAGCACCCGGACGAACGCCATGGTGGTGGCGATGGTCTGGTGGCCCGAGCCCTTCTTCGCGGCCGCGTACGCCTTGTCGTCCGGCAGGTTCAGCGGCTTGGCCCGGACGACCCGGGTCGGCACGTAGCCGCCGCACGACTTGCGGCGGTCGTGCATGTACTGGATCTCTTCGGAGTCGCGGCCCGGGTGGTAGTACGGCGGGTTGCCGTCCTCCAGCTCCTTGTCGGCGATCGGCAGGTGCAGCCGGTCGCGGAACCGCTTGAGGTCCTCGGCCGTGAGCTTCTTCATCTGGTGGGTCGCGTTGCGGCCCTCGAAGTTCGGACCCAGGGTCCAGCCCTTGACGGTCTGCGCGAGGATCACGGTCGGCTGGCCCTTGTGCGCCTTGGCCGCCGCGTACGCCGCGTAGATCTTCTTGTGGTCGTGACCGCCGCGGCCCAGGTGCAGGATCTGGTCGTCGGTCATGTTCTCGACCATCGCGCGCAGCCGCTGGTCGTCGCCGAAGAAGTGCTCGCGGATGTACGAGCCGGTCTCGGTCGCGTACGTCTGGAACTGGCCGTCCGGCGTGCTGTTGAGCTTGTTGACCAGGATGCCGTCGCGGTCCTGGGCGAGCAGCGGGTCCCAGGAGCGGTCCCACACCAGCTTGATCACGTTCCAGCCGGCGCCGCGGAACTGCGACTCCAGCTCCTGCATGATCTTGCCGTTGCCGCGCACCGGGCCGTCGAGGCGCTGCAGGTTGCAGTTGACGACGAAGGTCAGGTTGTCCAGGCCCTCACGGGCGGCGATCGACAGCTGGCCGAGCGACTCCGGCTCGTCCATCTCGCCGTCGCCGAGGTACGCCCAGACATGCGAGTCGGAGGTGTCGGCGATGCCGCGCGCCTCCATGTAGCGGTTCATCCGGGCCTGGTAGATCGCGCCGAGCGGGCCGAGGCCCATCGAGACGGTCGGGAACTCCCAGAAGTCCGGCATCAGCCGCGGGTGCGGGTAGCTGGACAGGCCGTACGGGGCCTTCGACTTCTCCTGCCGGAACGCGTCGAGCTGCTGCTCGGAGAGCCGGTCGAGGAGGAACGCGCGGGCGTAGATGCCGGGGGAGGCGTGGCCCTGGAAGAAGATCTGGTCGCCCCCCTTGCCGTCGTCCTTGCCGCGGAAGAAGTGGTTGAAGCCCACGTCGTACAGCGAGGCCGAGGAGGCGAAGGTGGCGATGTGGCCGCCGACCCCGATGCCGGGGCGCTGGGCGCGCGAGACCATGACGGCCGCGTTCCACCGGGTCGCGTTCAGGACCTTGCGCTCGATCTCCTCGTTGCCGGGGAAGAACGGCTCGTCCTTGGTCGCGATGGTGTTGACGTAGTCCGTGCTGCGCATCTCGGGCACGGCGACGCGCTTCTCGCGGGCGCGTTCGATCAGGCGAAGCATGAGGTAGCGGGCACGTTCCCGGCCTCGCTCATCGACGGCTGCGTCGAGCGAGTCGAGCCATTCCTGGGTCTCTTCGGGATCGAAGTCCGGGACCTGGCTGGGAAGGCCGCCAATGATGATCGGGTTGCGATCGGATCCGGAAGCCACGCTGTTCCTTCGCTGTTCGGGTCGTACGTGCTCTGCACGCGGTGATGCTGCGCACGCGATTGAATACTGTCCCTGCTGGCCGCGCCGCCTTCCATCGTGGACCGCGGCGGCGCAATCGTCACCTCTACCGAGTGGTAACCACCACTTCGCGAGGGTGCGGCCAGAGGCCGCCCGGCCGCGGACGGCCAAATCGCAACCATACGCCCCCTATGGAGGTCACCTGCGTACGGCCGTTCGGTCCTAGCTGCGACAATGGAGGGGTACAACTTCACAAACCGGGCAGATCGCTGTGGCGTGCGTCACTTGGGCCCGTTCCGTCATGGTTCGAGATGCGTCGAGACGGCCCCAAAGGTCACCGTTTCGGCGGTCTCGGAGGCCGGGTACTTGCGCGATCCGCCCGGCACGTGTGGACTACGCCCAATGCTTCGCGTACACGCGAGGTTCCAACGACTTATCGAAAGATGACAGGAGGCAATCCGTGAGCGCGACCGCGGACCACGCGGAGGAGCGGATCAACCCTGCCGCCAGGCTGGGTTTCGAGCCCGGACAGGTGGTCCAGGAGATCGGCTACGACGATGATGTCGAGCAGGAGCTCCGCGAGGGGATCGAGGCCGTCACGGGCCAGGAGCTCGTCGACGAGGACTACGACGACGTCGCCGACGTCGTCGTGCTGTGGTTCCGAGACGACGACGGCGACCTGACGGACGCGCTGGTCGATGCCATCGGGCTGGTCGACGAAGGCGGCCCCGTGTGGCTGATGACGCCCAAGACCGGCCGCGAGGGCTACGTCGAGCCCAGCGACATCAACGAGGCGTCGACGACCGCGGGTCTGTCCCAGACCAAGAGCATCAACGCGGGCAAGGACTGGAGCGGCAGCCGCCTGGTCACCCCGAAGTCCGCTCGTTCCAGCAAGCGGTAGCACCTCGGTCTCCGAGGCAATCGCCCCACTTCGCCGATCCGGCGCGCCCCGGCAGCCCTGCTGCCGGGGCGCGCCGTCCTGCTTATGCCCGGCCCCCGCCCGAAGGCCGCTCCGGCCCCCGCCCGAAGGCCGCTCCGGGCCGGGCCTGAAGGCCGCTCCGGGCCGGGCCGGGGGCAGTGACAGACTGGGCGGTGCATGAGCCGGCGGCGGACGGAAGCGACCGCCCGGCCGCCGGTTCCTGCCGATACCGCTGAGACTGTCGAAACCGTTGAGAGAGAGATGGCCACCCATGGCGATTGAGGTCGGTACCAAGGCTCCGGAGTTCGAGCTGAAGGACCAGCACGGGCAGAGCGTGAAGCTCTCCGACTTCCGCGGCGAGAAGAACGTCGTCCTGCTCTTCTACCCCTTCGCCTTCACCGGCGTCTGCACGGGCGAGCTGTGCGCACTCCGTGACGAGCTGCCGCAGTTCGTCAACGACGATGTGCAGCTGCTCGCGGTCTCCAACGACTCGCCCTTCTCCCTGCGCGTCTTCGCCGAGCAGGAGGGCCTGGAGTACCCGCTGCTGTCGGATTTCTGGCCGCACGGCGAGGCGAGCCGCGCGTACGGGGTATTCGACGAGGACAAGGGCTGCGCGGTGCGCGGCACCTTCATCATCGACAAGGAGGGCGTCGTGCGCTGGACGATCGTCAACGGCCTCCCGGACGCGCGCGACCTGAACGAGTACGTCAAGGCGCTCGAAACCATCTGAGCCCTGTGCCGCGCACGCCTCGCGGCGGGCGCCGACGCAAGAGTCTGCAATCGGTGGGAACCGGTCACTAGGATCAAAACGTTGATCGGATGCCATCGCACAACGGGGGCGCAGATCTCGCCGTCCCCCTCGAAACCACTGGAGGACTCGTGGGAGTCAGTCTCAGCAAGGGCGGCAACGTCTCGCTGACCAAGGCAGCCCCCAACCTGACCGCGGTCGTCGTCGGTCTGGGCTGGGACGCGCGCACCACCACTGGCAACGACTTCGACCTGGACGCCAGCGCCCTGCTGACGAACGACCAGGGCAAGGTCGCCAACGACCAGAACTTCGTCTTCTTCAACAACCTCAAGAGCCCCGACGGCTCCGTCGAGCACACCGGTGACAACCTCACCGGTGAGGGCGAGGGCGACGACGAGGTCATCAACGTGAACCTGGCGGGCGTCCCGGCGGACGTGGCCAAGATCGTGTTCCCGGTCTCCATCTACGAGGCCGAGTCCCGCCAGCAGTCCTTCGGCCAGGTCCGCAACGCCTACATCCGCGTGGTGAACCAGGCCGACGGCAGCGAGCTGGCCCGCTACGACCTCAGCGAGGACGCCTCGACCGAGACCGCCATGGTCTTCGGCGAGCTGTACCGCAACGGCGCGGAGTGGAAGTTCCGCGCCATCGGCCAGGGGTACGCGTCGGGTCTGCGCGGCATCGCGCAGGACTTCGGCGTCAACGTCTGACCAGCTGTACCGGCGTCCGGCGCCGCACACCCGCTGCTGCCTTTCGGCAGGAGACCCGGGGCCTTCGAGGAGGCACCCTGGAGGGAGTGCGGCGCCGGACGCGCTAGGACACCCACCGCGGGGAGGAACCAAGACCATGGGCGTAACGCTCGCCAAGGGAGGCAACGTCTCCCTGTCCAAGGCCGCGCCGAACCTCACGAATGTGACCATCGGGCTCGGCTGGGACGCGCGCTCCACCACCGGGGCGCCTTTCGACCTCGACGCCAGCGCGCTGCTGTGCCAGTCGGGGCGGGTGCTCGGGGACGAGTACTTCGTCTTCTACAACAACCTCACCAGCCCCGAGGGCTCCGTCGAGCACACGGGCGACAACCTCACCGGTGAGGGCGAGGGCGACGACGAATCGATTCTGGTCGACCTGTCCAAGGTGCCCGCCAGTTGCGACAAGATCGTTTTTCCGGTCTCCATTCATGAGGCCGAGTTGCGCGGTCAGAGCTTCGGCCAGGTCAGCAACGCTTTCATCCGGGTCGTCAATCAGGCCGACGGCAGCGAGCTGGCCCGTTACGACCTGAGCGAGGACGCGTCCAGCGAGACGGCGATGATCTTCGGCGAGCTCTATCGGTATGGCGGGGAATGGAAGTTCCGCGCGGTCGGCCAGGGGTACGCGTCGGGTCTGCGCGGCATCGCTCTAGACTTCGGGGTCAACGTTTCGTAAAGCCGCGCTCGACGCGGGGGAATCCTCTGAGAGAAGGATTGAGTAGCCAGTGCTCCTCAGAACATTCGGCTGGTCGTTCGGCATCACAGCCGCCGGCCTCGCCTTGGCCGGCTTGCTCTGGGGGTGGCAGGGGCTGGCGGTAGTCGCGATCCTCTCCGTCCTGGAGATCTCGCTCTCGTTCGACAACGCGGTCATCAACGCGGGCATCCTGCGGAAGATGAGCCCGTTCTGGCAGAAGATGTTCCTCACCATCGGCATTCTGATCGCCGTCTTCGGTATGAGGCTCGTCTTCCCGGTGGTCATCGTGGCCATCACCGCCAAGCTGAACCCCATCGAAGCGGTCAACGTCGCGATCAACGACCACGACCGTTACGAGTCCCTGGTCACCAGCGCCCACCCGGCGATCGCCGCGTTCGGCGGAATGTTCCTGCTGATGATCTTCCTGGACTTCGTCCTGGAGGACCGGGACATCCAGTGGCTGCGGTGGCTGGAGAAGCCGCTCGCCAAGCTGGGCAAGCTGGAGACCCTCTCCGTCGTCGTCGCCATGGTCGTCCTGATGATCGCGGCCACCACCTTCGCGACCTCCGTGCCCGTGCACGGCGGCCACGGCACGATCGACAAGGGCGCGACCGTCCTGCTCGCCGGCATCGGCGGCCTGGTCACCTATCTGATCGTCGGCGGCATCTCCAGCTTCTTCGAGAACCGGCTGGAGGATATGGAGGGAGACGAAGAAGGGGAGGAAGGGGAGACCGCAGGCAGCGCCGCCAAGAAGAGCGGGGCGTCCGTCGTCGGGCTCGTCGGCAAGGCCGCCTTCTTCATGTTCCTCTACCTTGAGGTCATCGACGCCTCCTTCTCCTTCGACGGCGTCATCGGCGCGTTCGCCATCACCAACGACATCTTCGAGATGGCGCTGGGCCTCGGCATCGGCGCGATGTACATCCGGTCGCTCACCGTCTACCTCGTCCGCAAGGGCACGCTCGACGACTACGTCTACCTGGAGCACGGCGCGCACTACGCGATCGGCGCGCTCGCCGTCATCCTGCTCATCACGATCAAGTACGAGATCAACGAGGTCATCACCGGTCTCGTCGGCATCGTCCTGATCGCCGCCTCCTTCTGGTCGTCGCTGATCAGAAACCGGCGGCAGGAGGCCATGGGAGAAAACTCCGAGAACAAGGCCGAGGTCACCTCCGGAGTGTGACGAAGGTAAGTTTGAGGAACGCTCTGAGCGGGGCGGTCGTGAGGTTCAACCTCCCGGCCGCCCCGCGGCAGTTGGCCCGAGCGGGGTGAGAGGTGGGTGTGCGTTCTGTGGCATTCTGGAGCGGTTTCTTCAGCAACTTGAGCGGGGCGGCGCAGCAGTTCGACAGCGGCGGCGCGTCCGGTGCCGTCGAACTGACCAAGCGCCATCCGTCGGTCTCGCTGACCAAGCAGGGCGCCCTCACCGGCAACCTGCGGGTCAACCTGTCCTGGCGGATGCGGACCTCCGACTTCGACGAGAAGGTCAGCAGGGGCGGCGGCGGTGGCGGCGGGATACGCCACCCCTTCGGCAAGTTCCGGCCGGAGATCGTCCAGTCGCAGGGCCCCGCGGTCGTCAACGTCGACCTCGACCTCGCCTGCATGTACGAACTCACGGACGGCACCAAGGGCGTCGTGCAGCCGCTCGGCAACTTCCTCGGCAGCCTGAACACCGCGCCGTACGTGCAGCTCAGCGGCGACGACCGGTTCGGCTCGCCGTCCGGCGAGACGATCTACGTCAACATGGACCACCACGAGGACATCAAGCGGCTGCTGATCTTCGTCTACATCTACGACGGCACGCCCGCCTTCGACCGTACGCACGCCATGGTCACCCTCTACCCCGGCAACGGCCCCCGCGTGGAGATCTCGCTCGCCGAGCGGGCGCCGCAGGCCCGCTCCTGCGCCGTGGCGATGCTGGAGAACAACAAGGGCGAGATCACCCTGCGCCGCGAGGTGAAGTACGTGTACGGCTTCCAGGCGGAGCTGGACCGGCTCTACGGCTGGGGGCTCCAGTGGGGCCGGGGGTTCAAGTCCAAGGTGTGAGCCCTCGCGCCGTCGTAGGCCCGTACCGCTAGCGGTTCTGGAACTGCGGGCCCTGCGGCGGCAGCCGGAACGCCGGGTCGGGCGGCGGCTGGTACTGCGGATACCCGTACGCGGGCTGCGGCTGCGCCGGAGGCTGCTGCGGATAGCCGTAGGCGGCCGCCGGCGGGGCGACCGGCTGCGGCGGGACCGTGGGCGGCGGCGGATAGCCGTAGCCCGCGCCCGGCCGCGGCGGGTCCTCCGGCGCGCCGTCCGCCGCCGGGGCCGGAGCCGGCATCGGCCCCGCCCCGGTGGCCGGCGGCAGCTCCGAGGCCGGCTCGTGCGCGGGCCGGGCCGGGGTCTCGGGGGACCGCGGGGCCGCGGGGACGTCCTCGGCCGGGGCGTCGGTCTCGTCCACCGAGATGCCGAACTCCGTGGCCAGCTGGATCAGCCCCGACTCGTACCCCTGCCCCAGCGCCCGGAATTTCCAGCCGTCCCCGCGCCGGTACAGCTCACCGCAGATCATCGCGGTCTCGTCGCCCGTCTCCGGCTGCACCTCGAACCGGGCGACCGGCTCGCCGCCCTCCTCCGCCGCCGCGTCGTACAGCAGGACGCACAGGTCCCGTACGAGCCCGAACGCGCCGCCGTCCGAGGACGCGGCCAGCACCACCCGGTCCACCGAGGCGTCCAGCGCCGCCAGGTCGGTCTCGACCGTGTCCGTCAGCCCCTCCGGCAGCCGCTTCTTCGGCAGGTGCCGCACCAGGCCGGACGGGTGCCGGGGCTGGTTGTAGAAGACGAAGTCCTCGTCCGAGCGCACGCGCCCCTCGTCGCCGATCAGCAGGGCGGAGGCGTCCACGTCGGGGACGCCCGGCCCGGGGGTCCAGCGCAGTACGGTCCGTACGGCCCGGGCCTCCAGCGGGATGTTCGACCCCTTCAGCATCGCGTGCGTCATGTCCGTCATCCTGCCTGCTGGGTCCGCGCGGGGACAACGCAGGGGGACCGCCCGGACGGCCGGAGCTGCCCGCGGGGTCCGGCGGCGCGGGCCCGGACGGATGCGAAAGGGCACAGTACGGCCGAGGAAGGGCACCGCTCCGGGGCGGCGGGCCACCGCTCCGGGCTCCGGGAACTCTCGCCCCACCGCCGGACGTACGATAATCGGCCATGCTTCCGGACCGGACGGGTCGGGGGAGGGCCGCCGCGCGACGGAGAGAACCATGAGGCATTTCGGATATCTGGCACCCGAGGAACGCGAGGCCCTGTTCCACCGGGAGCCCGGCGAATTCACCGCCGCCTCCCCGGCCCGTACGCTCGCCACCGCCCTCGGCGCCACGCTCTACAGCCCCGCCACCCGCCCCCGCCTCGCCGACGACATCGTCAGACAGGCCGGCCGGGGCGTCGTCTCCATGGTGCTGTGCCTGGAGGACTCCATCGACGACGCCGACGTGCCGGGCGCCGAGGAGAACCTGGTGCGGCAGTTCGCCGACCTCGCCGGGCGCGACGCCGACGCGAGCCTGCCGCTGCTGTTCATCCGGGTCCGCACCCCCCGCCAGATACCCGACCTCGCGCGGCGGCTCGGCCGCGCCGGACGGCTGCTCACCGGGTTCGTCCTGCCCAAGTTCACCGAGGAGCGCGGCGTCCCCTTCCTGGAGGCGATGCTGGCCGCCGAGCACGGCTGCGGGCGGCGGCTCTTCGCCATGCCCGTACTCGAATCGCCCGAACTCCTCCACCTGGAGACCCGCACCGAGACGCTCGCCGGCATCGCCCGCACAGTCGACAAGTACCGCGACCGGGTGCTCGCCCTGCGGCTCGGCGTCACGGACTTCTGCTCCGCGTACGGACTGCGCCGCGCGCCCGACATGACCGCCTACGACGTCCAGCTCGTCGCCTCCGCCATCGCCGACGTCGTCAACGTCCTCGGCCGCGCCGACGGCACGGGCTTCACGGTCACCGGGCCCGTATGGGAGTACTTCCGCCAGCACGAGCGGATGTTCAAGCCGCAGCTGCGCCGCAGCCCGTTCGCCGGCTCGGCCGAGGCGCTGCGCACCGCCCTCATCGAGCACGACATCGACGGGCTGCTGCGGGAGATCGAACTCGACCGGGCCAACGGGCTCCAGGGCAAGACGTGCATCCACCCCTCGCACGTCGCGCCCGTGCACGCGCTGTCCGTCGTCAGCCACGAGGAGTTCAGCGACGCCGAGGACATCCTGCGGCCCGGCCGCGACGGCGGCGGAGTGCTGCGGTCCGCCTACACCAACAAGATGAACGAGGTGAAGCCGCACCGGGCCTGGGCCGAGCGGACCATGCTGCGCGCCGAGGCCTTCGGCGTCGCGCGGGAGGACGTCAGCTTCGTGGAGCTGCTGGCGGCGGGGGTGCGGAGCGCGTGAACGAGTTCGGCGAAGAGGGCGAAGAGAGAGCGGGGCACGGCGTGGTGTGGTCAGGACAGTGGGTCGCGGACCGGCTGGGCGTGGGGCTGGACGGCGACCCGCGCCTGCCGGAGCTGCTGGGCCTGGCGCTGCGGCGCAACCCCAAGCGGGCCCACCTGCTCGTCTCGAACGTGCTCGGCAAGCACGTACCGCAGCGGCCCTCCGCCGTGTACGGGGCCGGGTTCGGCCTCGGCCGCCGGGTCCGGGAGCTGCTCGGCGACGCGGACGCCGCGCGCGCCGTGGTCCTCGGCTACGCGGAGACCGCCACCGGCCTCGGCCACAGCGCGGCGGACGGACTGGCCCTCGCCCCCTACCTCCACTCGACCCGCCGCCCCGTCGCGGGCACGGCCCCTGTAGGCGGCTTCGAGGAGGAGCACAGCCACGCCACCTCCCATCTCCTCCTCCCCGAGAACCCCGAACTCCTCAGCGGCGACGGCCCGTTGGTCCTGGTCGACGACGAGTTCTCCACCGGCCGTACGGTCCTCAACACCATCGCCGCCCTGCACGCCCGCTACCCGCGCGACCGGTACGTCATCGTGTCCCTGGTCGACATGCGCTCCCCGGCGGACCGCGCCCGGATGGCGGACTTCGCGGCGGAACTGGGCGCGCGCATCGACCTGGTGGCCATGGCCACGGGCACGGTACGGCTGCCGGACGGGGTGCTGGAGCAGGGGCGTGAACTTGTCGCGGAGCATGAAGGGTTGGCGGCTTCCGGGGACGCTTCGCGGGACGGGAGCGCCGTACGCCGGGTGGAACTCGGCTGGCCCGACGGGCTGCCCGACGGCGGCCGGCACGGCTTCACTCCGCGCCACCGGGCGGTCTTGGAGGCCGCGCTGCCGGGGATGGCGGACCGTATCGCCGGGGCTCTGGACGGCCAGGGCGCAGCGCCCCGGCGCGTACTCGTCCTCGGCTTCGAAGAGCTGATGTACGCGCCGCTTCGGCTGGCCGACGCGCTCGACGCCGCGCTGGGGGAGCGCGCCGAGGTCTGCTCCTCGACCACCACCCGCTCGCCGGTCCTCGCCGTCGACGATCCCGGTTACGCGATCCGTACGCGGCTCGCCTTCCCCGCGCACGACGCGCCCGCCGACGGCCCCGGCGAGCGGTACGCCTACAACGTCGCGGGCGGCGGCTTCGACGCCGTGGTGGCGGTCGTCGACTCCATCGCCGATACGGACGAACTCCACGCTCCCGGCGGCCTGTTGGGGCAGTTGTCCGCTCACGCGGGGCAGGTGCTGCTGGCCGTCATCCCGTCGTATCGGCCCGCCGTCGGTTCCCCCACCGGTTCCGCTGCCGACACCACCGTCGGTTCCGCCGCCGAATCTCCCGCCGAAGCCGAAAGACAGGCGCCGCCCATGCCAGAGCCGCTGCGCGGCCCCCAGTTCTCCTCGTACGCGCCCGACGAGGTCGGCTGGCTGCTCCAGGACCTCTCGGCGGTGGCGCTCGAAGCGCCCACGGAGGAGCGCGAGGAGGCGGTCCAGAACGGCGGCGCGCACTACGCGGAGTCGCTGCCGGTGGAGTACCAGCCGAGCGACGCCTACCAGGAGCTGTTCCGCTCCGCGCTCGACGCGTCCGCCGCCCGTATCGCGCGCGCCGTCGGCGCCGTCACCGAGACCCTGCTCGCCGAGCGCTCGCCCCGGCCCGTACTCGTCTCGCTCGCGCGGGCCGGTACGCCCGTAGGTGTGCTGATGCGGCGCTGGGCGCACCACGCGCACGGCCTCGACCTGCCGCACTACGCCATCTCGATCGTGCGCGGCCGGGGCATCGACGCGACCGCGCTGCGCTGGCTGGCGGCTCACCACGACCCGTCCGACGTCGTCTTCGTCGACGGTTGGACGGGCAAGGGCGCGATCACCCGCGAACTCGCCGACGCGCTGCGGGACATCGAGGGCTGCGCGGGCTTCGACCCCCGTATCGCCGTGCTAGCCGACCCCGGCGGCTGCGTGGACACCTACGGCACGCGCGACGACTTCCTCATACCCTCCGCCTGCCTCAACTCCACCGTGTCCGGGCTCATTTCCCGCACCGTGCTGCGCGCCGACCTCGTCGGTCCGGACGACTTCCACGGCGCGAAGTTCTACCGCGAACTGGCTGGCTCCGACGTGTCCCGGCACTTCCTCGACGCCATCGAGGCCCGGTTCGGCGAGGTGGAGGAGCAAGTGGCCGCCGACGCGAAGGAGTTGGCGGCGGCGGACCGCGCGCCCACCTGGGCGGGCTGGGCGGCCGTCGAGCGGATCAGCGAGGAGTACGGCATCCACGACATGAACCTCGTCAAGCCGGGCGTCGGCGAGACGACCCGCGTGCTGCTGCGCCGCGTCCCGTGGAAGATCCTCGCCCGCCGGGGCGCGGGCGGGGACCTCGCGCACGTACGGCTGCTGGCGGAACAGCGCGGGGTGCCCGTGGAGGAGGTCGACGACCTGCCGTACAGCTGCGTCGGCCTGATCCACCCGCGCTACACGCGCGGCGCGACGGGCGCGGACGGCAGGGCGGTGACGGCCCTGTGACGAACCCTTCCGCTATGACCACCATGATCGCGAGCGATCTCGACCGCACGCTCATCTACTCCGCCGCCGCCCTCGACCTGCGGATGCCGGACGCCGCCGCGCCCCGGCTGCTCTGCGTCGAGGTGTACGAGCACCGGCCGCTCTCCTACCTGACCGAGACCGCCGCCGCCCTGCTCGCCGAACTGCGCACGGCCGCGCACTTCGTGCCGACCACCACCCGCACCCGCGAACAGTACGAGCGCATCCAACTGCCCGGCCCCGCACCGGAGTTCGCGATCTGCGCCAACGGCGGGCAACTGCTCGTACACGGCGAACCGGACGCGGGCTGGCAGGCGCGGGTGCGGCGGACGCTGGCCGCCGAGTGCGCCGGGCTCGACGAGGTCCGCGCCCATCTCCTGCGGTCCGCCGACCCGGCCTGGCTCCTCAAGGAGCGCACGGCCGCCGACCTCTTCGCCTACCTCGTCGTCGAGCGCGCCCTGCTGCCCGACGCCTGGGTCAAGGAACTGGCCGCCTGGGCGGACGGCCGCGGCTGGACGGTCTCCGTGCAGGGCCGCAAGGTGTACGCGGTGCCGAAGCCGCTCACCAAGAGCGCGGCCGTCGCGGAGGTGGCCCGCCGGACGGGCGCCGAGACGGTGCTCGCCGCCGGGGACTCGCTCCTCGACGCCGATCTGCTGCTGGCCGCCGACCGCGGCTGGCGGCCCGGCCATGGCGAGCTGGCGGCCGAGGGCTGGTCCGCGCCGCATGTCACGGCGGTGGAGGCGTGCGGCGTCGCGGCGGGGGAGGAGATCGTACGGGCCTTCGCCGGGGCCGTCACGGGGGCCGTCGCGGGGGAGTGAGCCGCCCGGGGTAGCCGCGGATCCGGTCGACTGTATACAGTCGTAATCGTAGGAGATCCGCGCGGTCACGGCGACGGATCGCCAGGCTTGGAGGCGTCATGGACGACTTGGACCCCGAGGTGGTGCTGGGCATGGCAGCCCAGGCCCCGGACGGCATAGTGATCACCGACCGCGAAGGTCTGATCCGCTACTGGAACCAGGGTGCGGAGCGGATCTTCGGCTACCCCGCCGCCGAGGTCGAGGGCGTCAGCCTGGACGTGATCATCCCCGAGAAGCACCGGCAGCGGCACTGGGACGGCTACCGGACGGCCATGGAGAAGGGCACCAGCCGGTACGGCGCGGACGACCTGCTGGCCGTGCCCGCGCTGGCGGCGGACGGCAGGAAGCTGTCGATCGAGTTCAGCGTGGTGCTGCTGCCCGCCTCCGACGGCGGCGGAGGCCACGTCGGGGCGGTCATCCGGGACGTCACCGCGCGGCGGGCGCAGGAGAAGGAGATCCGCCGGCGGCTGCTGGAGGCCGCACCGGAGCGCGCGGGGGCCTGAGCGGTACGGGCTCGGCCGAGCCGGTACGGGCTTGACCTGAGCACGAGCACGCGGGGGCCTGGACCGGGCGACCCGCCGGTCAGCGCGGCGGGCCGGAGAACCGGGCGACCCGCCGGTCATCTCGGCGGGCCGGAGAGCGGCGGGCCCGTCAGCCTCCCGAGTTCGCGGCGGCGGCGGGCGCGGTCCTCGCGGGCGGCCTGTTCCGGATGGCGGGCGCGCCAGTACGGGTTGTCGTGCGGGAGCCCGCCGCTGACCCGCCCGTACATCCCGAAGATCAGCAGCAGCACGCCGACGACGAAGCTGAAGAGTACGTTCTGGATGCGGAAGGCCAGGAAGTTGTAGCGGCCGTCCAGCAGGGCCAGATTGACGAAGCCGCTGAGCACGAAGAGCGCGCCGAGCCCGATGTTGAGCGTCGAGGCGAAGTTGCCGCCGATCACCATGCCGACGAAGAGCAGGGCGCCGACGGCGATGGACAGCACGCTCAGCGTGCCGTTGGTGTTGAGCTGGGCGACGGTGTCGCCGCGGGTGGAGAAGAACCCCACCTTGTCGATCAGCCCGAGGATGCCGAAGGCGAGCAGCACCAGACCGGTCAGCCCGGCTCCGGCGCGGTAGACCTGGCTGAGACGGTGGTCCATCGGCAGGTGCTCGTCGAGCCTGGTGCGCCGCTGACGGTCCCGCCCGTGCCGCGGCCGCCAGGGCCTCGCGTGCTCGGGCCCGTGCGTGGCGTGGCCTGTGGCCATGGTTCCGGCCCTCCTTTGCGGTGCGCTGAGGGAGGTGCGTGCTGGGCCGTACGTACGCGGTCGGCGCGCGCGTCACGCGTACGCGCCGCCGGTACGTACTCCCAGGGTCCGCCTACGGGCCGGCCGGCTCAACTCAGCCGCAGCAACCGCCACCGCAGCAGCCGCCGCCACCCCCGCCGGCCTGCGCCTGCGGGGCCTGGGCCGCGCCGCCCACGGCGACGGTGGACAGCAGCTTCACGGCGTCGCCGTGCCCGTGGGGGCAGCTGGCGGGGTCGGCGGACCGGGCCATGGGCCGCTTGAGTTCGAAGGTGACACCACACGTCTTGCAGCGGTACTCGTAACGGGGCATGCCAGGCAGCATATCCAGCCCGATCCGGGCCGGTAGAGCCTAGTTCCCGGCGCCGCGCGCCTCGCGGATCTCCTGGACCACGCGCGCGGCCGTCTGCCGCACCGCTTCCGTCTCGGTCAGGAAGTGCCACCAGTCGGGGTGCCGGCCGGTCAGCGCGTCGACGGCGCGGTCGAGGCGGGCCACGGCCTCGTCCAGCGGGCGGGCGGTCCGCGGGTCGGGGGTGGCGCGCCCCGCCATGGCGAGGCGCTGCGCGTCCCGGATGGCGAAGCGGGTCCGTTCGACCTCTTTCTGGTGGTCGAAGGCGACCTCGTCGAGCCTGCGCAGCCGGTCGGAGGCGGCGGAGACCCCTTCGTCGGTGGTGTTCAGCAGGGCTCGTACGGTCGAGAGCAGGGCCGTGGCGTCCGGCCAGCGCTGCTCGTCCCGCGCGGTACGGGCCTCCCGCAGCTTCTCCTCGGCCTGCCGCACGGCCTGCTCGGCCTGTTCCGGAACCTGTTGCAGGTCCTGCCAGCAGACGGCGCTGTAGCGGCGGCGCAGTTCGCTGAGGACCGGGGCGACGCCGGCGGCGCGGGTGGTGATGGCCTGGGCGCGGGTGCGCAGCGACACGAGCCGCTTGTCTATCTCGGCGGCCTTCTGCGGCAGCCGCTCGGCCTCGCCCCGGATCGCCTCGGCCTCGCGCAGCACCTGGTCGGCGCGGGCGATGGTCTCCGGCACGCCGTGCTGGCCGGCGCCCTGGTTGAGCTTGGTCAGCTCGGGGGCGAGGGCGGCGAGCCGGGCGGCCAGGTCGTCGGCGCCGAGCCCGGCGGCCCGTACCGCGTCGAGTGCGTTGCTCGCGGCGAGCAGCCCCTGCCGGGCCCGCTCCACGGCGGGCGCGAGGCGGGCCAGCTGCGTCTCGGCCGTGCCCAGCAGCGGCGCGAGCCCCTGCCCGAACCGCTCCAGCTCGGCCTTGACCCGCTCCAGCTCGTCCTTGGCCTTCGACAGATCGTCGCGGGCGCGGGCGGCAGCCCCGGCGTCGAGGTCGTCGCGGTCCAGGTCGTGGCTGTCGACGGCCGTGATGTACGCGGTGGAGACCTGGTCGATGCGCTGCCCGAACGCGGCGAAGTCGGCGGCGGCCTTGCGCGCCGCGGGGGAGTCGTCGACCGCGGTGATCGTCTCGATCGAGATCTGGAGGTCGCGCTGGGCGGTGTCCAGCTCGTAGAAGGCCGCCGCGGCGGCGTCCTTCGCGGCCTGCGCGTCGGCCCGCTGGCTCTCGCCGCGGCCCCAGCCCCAGCGCCGGGTCCCGCCCCCGGCGAAGGCGGCGGGCACGGCGGCGATCAGCAGGGGCAGCGGCAGCAGCGCCAGCGCGACGCTCTCGCCGAGGACCGCCGCGGCGCCGGCGAATCGGCGGCGTACCGGCCGTGCCGGCCGTACAGACTGCGCGAGTGTCGCCGTCACTTGCCCTCTCCCGATGGATCGCCCCTGGCCCGGATGTCATTCTCCCACCCGTTAAGGACGAACACACGGGCCGATTAGTTCGCGGTGCGCACCTTCACCGGGCCGTTGGTCGTGTGGACGCTGACGGCGTGCTTGCTGGCGTCGTCGCGCGGGACGTCCACCGACTGCGAGCCGTTCTTGGTCTTGACGTCCAGCTTGTACGGGGAGCGGGGCAGCTCGATGTCCACGGAACCGTTACTGGTGGTCGCGTCCACGCGGTCGGGGACACGGGCCAGCGTGAGGTGCACGGGCCCGTTCGACGTCTCCGTTCTGACCTGGGACGAGGTGATGCCGGTCGCCTTGACGGAACCGTTGGTCGTGCTGACGTCGAGCGGCCCGGCGGCGTCCCGCACGGTGACGGGCCCGCTCTCCGCCGTGACGTGCAGCGGGGTCTTGATGCCCTCGGCCCGTACCGGCCCGTTGTCGCTCTTGACGGTCACGGCGATGCCGGCCGGCACCTCCACCTTGTGCTTGGCGGAGCACGTCGTGCTGATTCCCGAGCAGTGGATGCGCAGCTTCAGGGTGTCCCCGTGCACCTCCCACTCGGCCTTCGCGGACCCGCCGATGGACTTCCCCTCGAACCAGCGGGTGACCTTGACGTCCTTGGCGCCGGTGGTCACCACCTCGACCTCGGAGTTGTCGCTGTCCACGGTCAGCGCCCGCCCGCTGAGCGAGAACGACTTGTACTCCGGCTCCGCATCCGCGGCATCCGCACCACACCCGGCCACGGCGACCCCCGCCACCAGGACCCCCACCGCCACGAGGGACGTACGAGCGGCCGCCCGGGTGCGGCGGGTGAGCGGTCTGTTGCGGGCTGCCACGGTGGTCTCCCAGGTTTTCGATACAGAACATCAAGGTCATCCGGCACCGGCCAACCGCTCCGTACCGTCGCCGCAACCCTACGAACCGATCACCGCCCAAACGATCCAGCTCACTACCGGAACGGGGGTAGGGATAACCCCCGCCCGGCCGGGTACGGCCCACCCGCCGAGGCCATGTAAGCTGTCGATTCGTCTACGGGCGCATAGCTCAGCGGTAGAGCGCTGCCCTTACAAGGCAGATGTCGCTGGTTCGAAACCAGCTGTGCCCACCAGCGCGAAGGCCCCCGATCGATCGCGATCGAGGGCCTTCGACGTCCGGCCTGTTCGGGGTGCTGCACTGGCCGCTACTTCAAGGCCCGTTCTACTTCGGCTGTGTACTTCGTACAGTAAACGGGTGGAGCCTCGATGACCATGACGCGGCCCACGTCGCCGGGGTACCCGTACTGCATGGTTTCGAGCACCGACTTCGGACTGTCGCCGGATTTGAGCAGCGTGCACGCGAGCTGTCCTTGAACGCCGAGAAGATCGTCAGCGACCGGCTCCAGCCTCGGCGCCTGCGCCTTGACGGCGGCGGCGTAGCGGGAATCCCGGTCGGCAGTCGGATCCTCAGCAGGCGAATCCTCGGCTTCAGGTGACGGGGACGAGCGGGAGGGGCTTGCATTCTCCGCACTCGGCGAAGCGGCCGGAAGATCGCATGCCTCTCGGCTGGCTGCCACCGTAAAATGGACAGGTTCCTTGCGGACGTCCTGCTTGCACACGATCCAGGAGTCGTACTCGTCGCCGCTCAGGGGCTCTGAGCTCGTGTCACGGAAGCCGAACACAGTGCCCGTCCCCGTGAGGTCGTCCTGCGTCTCTTTCTTCGTCCGACCGACGAAGTCGGCAACTGACGGAGCGACGTCGGTGGGTTCTGCAGACCTCTTCCGGTCGGCGCCAGGTGACTCTGTTGTGCAGCCCGTGAGTCCGGCAATTAAAGCGACGCATAATGCGATGAATTGCTTACGCACTGCAAGCTCCCGAGCGTGATCGCCACATTGATGTCCGGGAACCGTAGCGGACGGTGCGACGTTCGGGGCTGATTATGTGCTCCAGGTCGATGCTTCTACGCGACCGTCCAGACAAGCCAGCGGTCACCATGTGCACTCCGGTGGTGTTGGTACCGATGCCGCGGGTGCCTCCGGTGGCGACGGCACGTGCTCCGTGCAGCCCAGGTCCGCACTCGGGTCGGAAGACAGGGCGGCGGTAGGGGCGGAAGACTGGCGTGCTTCTCGACAGGAAGACGCCGTAGGGCGGGTCGGGCGCCGGCCTCAGTGTCGGTGCATGGCTACGGGCCCTTGCAGTCTCACTTTTCCGGACGCTATGTGGGGTTTCGTGAAAGTCTGGTCATGACCGGTGACCTGGAGACGGTTCTACGGAAGGTCAGCCCATGCCTGAGACGAAGCTGCCGCACCCGCAGGGCGCGGTGTGCTGGCTGGACACGCTGCTGAGCGGCCAGGATCAACTGTTGAGCTTCTACCAGCCGCTTCTGGGCTGGTCCGGTGGCGCGAACCCGGAGGACCCGAATCGGTACGCCGTGCAGACGGTCGGCGGGAAGGCCGTGGCCGGGGTGGGGTTCATGCCGCCTGGCGAGCCGTTGATGCCTTGGACCGGGTACTTCGCCGTAAACGAGGTGGACGCCACGGTTCCCCGGATCGAAGCACTGGGCGGCCAGGTCGTGGTCGCGGGCATGGAGGCCCCCGAGGTCGGCCGCTTCGCCCACGCCATCGATCCGACCGGCGCCGCGTTCGGCATGTGGCAGGCCGGCCCCTTCCCCGGTTTCGAGGCCGAGGCGGAGCCCGGCTGCCTGTACTGGTTCGAGCTGGTGACCACCGACGGGAAGGCGGCGGCCGACTTCTACGGCGCCCTGCTGGACGTAGAGATCCAGCGGATGGACATGCCGCAGCCGCCCGGCGCGTACTGGACGCTGCACGTGGGAGGCGAGCCGCGTGCCGGGATCTTCCAGGTGGATCAGGTGGCCGTCCCCCACTGGCGGCCGTACTTCCAGGTGCGCGACGTCGACGCCACGGTGGACGCGGCCGGCGAGGCCGGCGCCCGGGTGACCGAACCCGTGGCCGACACGCCCTACGGGCGGATGGCCGCGCTGTTCGACCCGCTGGGCAACGAGTTCAAGGTCGCTACCCCGCCGCCGGGGCAGTGACGCGGCTCCGTTCCCGGCGTCCGATGGCGCAAGTCCGCGGACACGCTGCTCATGGTGTGCCGCTGGAACGGCCCTGGTAGGGGGTGGGGCGGGAGCGGGCGGCTTCGCCGAGGGCTGTGCGCAGGGCTTGCGGCGAGGTGAGTTGCAGCCAGGGGCGTGGGGTTCGGGTGGTGGGTTCGGGGAGGATCCAGAGTCGGCCGTCGGTGTACGTTCCGGGGTGCGATGCACCGATCGGCCAGGAGCTCGACGAGGTCCTGGCATCTGTGGTCGAGAGGAGATGACGTGGCCGACCAGCCCGTGCTTCTGACGGAACCGGAGATCGCGGAACATCTGAGCCGGGTGCCGGGGTGGGTTAGAGAGGACAACCAAATCACCCGGTCGTACGGCATTCGGTACCACGGGGGCGTGGCGATGATCGTGCATGTTGCGGACGTTGAGCGGCTGATCAGCCACCACGCCGATATCGACCTCCGTTGGGATCATCTTCGGTTCTCCATCACCACGCATGATGCTGGGTACCGACTCACAGCAGCGGATTTCGACCTCGCTGCACGCATCGACGCCATTGCCCAGGCGCATGGAGCGTCCCCGCAGTAGGTCACATCCGCGTAGCGGTAGCTGCCCTGCGCGGACAACTACGTCACGGCATGGTCGCCAACGCCCCGATACCGCACGGATGTCGGTACCGTGCGCGTGCTCAGTACATGAGTGACACTCCGTAGGCCGACGGTGGCGGCTAATGGCCGGTCCACGCGGCCATGTGGGTGAGAGTGTCTGGGCTGCGGAGTTGCAGGTGCACGGGGGCCCTGGTCGTCTCTCGGGCTCCCGAGTGGTAGCGGATCTGCTGGGGTGTCAGCTTCCCGGCCTCGATGAGGGACCTGAGTGCGGCATCGGTGTGTCCCATCTCCATCTCGGATCGGGCGCGGTCGATATGGAAGTGCGTCCGACGGGACAGGGCCCAGCTCTTGGGGGTGCTGACTTCCTCGGCTTTGTCGATGGCGGCGCCGAAGCGGCCCAGCTTCACGTTGGCGGACACCTCATGGACCGATCGGCACTTACCCGCGCAGGCACGCACGGGAATACCTCTGCCCCCGAACCGGCCGGTTCGGGGGTGGTTGCACATGGTGGGATCGGCCCATGACGACTCGCGTGCTGTACCTGCTGGGATCTGCGGCCCCGCCCGTACTGAACGTCGCCGACGCGATCCGGCAGGCCCAGGGGCAGGGGTGGGACGTCTGCCTGGGGCTGACGCCGACGGCCGCCTGCTGGCTGAAGGACCAGGTGCCGGACCTGGCCGAGTTGACCGGTCACCCAGTGCGCTCCGAGTACAAGGTGCCAGGTGAGCCGGACGTATGGCCGGCGGCACGTGTGGCGCTGGTCGCCCCGGCGACGTTCAACACGATCAACCAGTGGGCATTGGGGCTCACGAACCACTTCGTCGTCGGGTTCGTGGCGGAGGCGATCGGCAAGGGCATCCCGCTGGCGACGATGCCGTGCGTGAACAGCGCGTACGCCCAGCATCCACAGTTCGACCGGTCGGTGGACACCCTGCGCGGTGCCGGGGTGAGCGTGCTCTACGGCGAAGGCGGCTTCATCCCGAACGAGCCGGGCAAGGCACGCCCTGAGAGCTTTCCATGGGGCTTGGCGCTGAGTGAGGCGGCACGGCTTGCCGAAAACGTGCGCGGCCCCGTCAGTTGGGCGTGACAGGTCCACGTGCAGTGTGGTGGGTGGCCCTCTGGAGGTACCTCCGGAGGGCCGTTCTCGCGTCGGGGTGAGGAACTCGGCGACGCGTGGCGGCTTGTGCTGTCGGACCAGCTGGGCCCTGGTGCCGGCGAGGTCTGTCGCCCTACGCGCTCGGCTGGGCCTGAAGCCGCGTCGGAGGGGAACTGGATTGGTGCCGGAGGGCATTCGGCTACCGGTGTGCCAAAGCGTTGGACATGGCTGCGACGTCCGTTCTCCGCATCATGCGGTCAACTCGGCGGCCCGTGTCCTGTCTGTTCAAGACCCGAGCGGGCTGGTGTCCGTCGATGGCTGTGCGTGCGTACGGTTTCGAGCTGTGCTCGCTGTGCACCAGCAGGAAACGCTTCATATCGATAGGGGCGGGGTACCGTCACGCCCCTCCTTCGGATTCGACGAGAGGTGTCCTATGGGCAGCCGTAAAGGTGCAGTGGTCTCGTCAGCCGCAGTGTCTATTGTCTGCGGGCTGCTTTTGCTGGTGCTCGGTGCGCAGGACGCAGCTGCCGGTGAACTCCGAGCCGCCTTGCCCCTTGTTATCGGAGCGTCGCTGGTGTCAGCGGGTGCGTGGTTCGTCAGATCGCAGAGCCGTAGGTGATGTGGGCGGGGGACGCTCCCGGTCGGCCTCCTCCACCGGCCCAGCCGTCTCTGCTCATCCCGGGCCGTGGCCGTCCGCGCGACTCGTGCCGCGTCGGCGCGCGACCGTTCGGTCCCGAGCCGGGTGTCCTCGACAGCGGGCGAACTCTGTTTCGAGTGACAGTAGTTCGGCATCCAGCGGCGCTGTGCGGTCCAGCAGTGCCCGGCAACTCACCTTCTTCTCTCAGTAGTTCACTCCCGCGGTACAACCATCCCGCGAGCCCGCATGTCTCCTGATGCGCAACGTCAATCGAAATGGGGAGGGTTTCGTGAGGCACGTTCGTATCGCGGCCGGGGCCGCTGTCTTTGCGGTGGCAAGCCTGGGGGTCGTGGCGACGGGTGGTGTCGCGTCGGCGGCTTCGGGGGTGGCGGAGGCCGCCTATAACGGGGTCTGCGGCCAGGGTTACGCCGTCGTGAATTCCGCGCCGATCGGGGACAAGGGGAAGGTGTATCTGACCTACAGCTCCGCTACCGGCAAGAACTGCGTCGTCACCGTTCGCGCCGCCGTCGGCGCGCCCGTTCGCATGGTGGCCTGGGGGCAGGCGGCGGAGGAGCACGAGTCGACGCCGGTCGTCGACTCGGGTAATTACGGTACGTACGCGGGGCCGGTGTATGTGGCCGCGAAGGGGAAGTGTGTGAACTGGGGCGGGGCCATCCAGAACCAGGACGTCGAGGTCAACAGGTCCAACTGCGGCGCGTTCGCCAAGACTGCTCGCTGATAGGGGAGACTTTCATGAAGCGTTCGATTCTCAAGGCCGGGGCCGTGGTATTTGCCGCGGCAAGCGTATCCACGGTGTTGGCCGCCACCACCGCTTCCGCCGCCCCCGTTCCGCCGACCGCCGCTTACAACGGCGTCTGCGGCAAGGGGTACAACGTCGTGAATTCCGCACCCATCGGCAGCCGCGGCGTCGTCTATCTGGCCTACAGTTCCGCCACCGGCAAGAACTGTGCCGTCACCATCCGCAACACCGCAGGCGCGCCCGTATTCGTACGGACCTGGGTCGGCCAGAGCGGCGGCCACGGGGTCCCCGCCTCGGACAGCGGGCAGTACGGCACGTACGCCGGGCCCGTCTACCTCGCCGCCCGCGGCTCCTGCGTCGACTGGGGCGGCGAAATCGACGGAGTCTCCGTCACCACCACCGCCACCAACTGCGGAACTTTCAAGCTGAGTTGATGAAAGTGGGGTAGTGGGCTCCGGGGGCGGTCCGTGTTCTCGCGCGGGGCGCCCCCTCTCATGGGCAGCGGAACGTCGAGCGGTACGCGCTCGGCGACACCCCCAGCGCCGCCTGGAAGTGCTGGCGCAGTGAGGACGCCGTGCCGAAGCCCGCGTCCGTTGCCACCCGGTCGATGGGGAGTTCGGACTCCTCCAGCAGCCGACGGGCGTGCTCCACCCTCTGCTGCGTCAGCCACCGGCCCGGCGACAGGCCCGCCTCCTCGCGGAAGCGGCGGGTGAACGTGCGTACGCTCATCGACTCCCGCGCAGCCAACTCGCGCAGGGACAGCGGGCGGTCCAGGTGGCGGAGCGCCCAGGCGCGGGCCGCGCCCGTCGAGGAGATCTGCGGTTCGGGGACCGGGCGGCTGATGAACTGGGCCTGGCCGCCCGCGCGATGCGGTGAGACCACCGTGTCGCGGGCGACCTCGTTGGCCACGGCCGCGCCGTGGTCGCTGCGGATCATGTGCAGGCACAGGTCGATGCCGGAGGCCACGCCCGCCGACGTCAGCACGTTGTCGTCATCCGTGTACAGGACGTCCGGGTCCAACTCGACGGCCGGATGCAGACGCCGGAAGAGGTCGCTCGACTTCCAGTGCGTCGTCGCGCGGCGCCCCTCCAGAAACCCCGCCGCCGCCAGCACGAACGAGCCCGTGCAGATCGACGCCAGCCGGGTGCCTGGGCGGATCAGGTTCAGGGCTGCCACCAGTGACGAGCCCAGGCCACCGGTGTGCAGGCCCTCGTAGTCCTCGTCCGAGCCCGGGAGGATCACCGTGTCCGCCTCCGCCAGAGCCTGCGGGCCGTGTTCGACGTTGACGGTGACGTCCGTGTCCGTACGGACTGCGCCCGGCGTGAGCGTGCAGGTCGTGACCGTATACAGCGGTTTCCCCTCGGCCGACACGGCCTGGCCGAACAGCCGGTGCACGATGCCCATCTCCATCGGCAGCAGCCCATGGCGTACGAACACGGCGACCCGGTGCCGACCGGGATGCGGAAAGAATGCCATGGCCCGATCCTCACACAACATGGCCATCAGGCCACTCGATCCGTCCGGGCCCGCCCCCGCACCATCGGAAGCCGCACCACCGAAGGCGCGGTCAGGCCAGGTCGCGCCGTATTTTGAGAGGACGGCACATGAAGGTCCTGTGGCTCTTCGCCCACCCCGAACAGCGCTCGCTCAACGCCTCCCTGCGTGACGACGGCATCCGCGCCCTCGAAGAACTCGGTCATGAATGCCGGCTCTCCGATCTCTACTCCATGGGCTGGAACCCGGTCGTCGACCACTCCGACTACCGGCCGGATTCCCGCACCGACGCCGACGAGCGGCTCCTCGTCGCCCGGCACAGCAAGCGCGCCTACCTCGCCGGCGAGCTCAGCGACGACGTCCGCGCCGAGCAGGAGAAGATCCTCTGGGCCGACACCGTCGTCATGCAGTTCCCCCTCTGGTGGCACGGCATGCCCGCCATCCTCAAGGGCTGGTTCGACCGCGTCCTGGTCAAGGGGTTCGCGTACGGGATTCCCGACCCGCAGACCCCCGGCCGGTCCCTGCGCTACGGGGACGGTGCGCTGGCCGGGCGGCGCGCCATGATCGTGGTGACAGCCGGGGCCGCCGCGCCCGATCTCGGGCCGCGCGGGGTGAGCGGCGACATCAACGAGCTGCTGTTCCCCGTGCAGCACGGCTCGTTCTGGTACACCGGCATGTCCGTCGTACCGCCGTTCGTCGTCACCAGCGCCGACCGTGTCTCGGACGTCGGGTACAAGGAACTCGCCGGTCGGCTGCGGGAGCGGCTTCTCGGCATCCCGACCGCCGAGCCGATCCCCTTCCGGCGGCAGGACAGCGGCGACTACGACGAGGACTTCGTGCTGCGTGACTGCATCGCCCCGGGCCAGAGCGGAATTCAGGTGCACACGGTGAGGTGAGGCCAACAGGCCCCGGCCCCCTCAGCGATCCGCCGGCTGGAAGCTCCCCCGTGTGTCGTCGTCGCCCCTCCACGCTCGCCGCATACGCGTCGAATAGCCGGGCAGCGGGTCTTCAGGGGCGTCGAGCAGCGGGCTGCCGTGATGCAGCAGCCACTCCAAATAGACCGGGTTCGCGCGGGCCAGTTCCATGTACGACGCCCTGAGGTCCGCGTACAGGGCCTCGAATTCGGCTCCGGCGAACGATCTCGCTCGCGACACCAGCAGCAGCCGTACCGCCAGCGGATCTCCGCACAGCGGGCGGATCACGGTGCCGCGGTACGGCGGGGAGGTGGGCTGACAGGGGCGTACGGCCTCGCCGGCGGCGGCCAGTTCGGCGGCGGTGGTGTTGTCGCGTACGTGCACCATCCGCGGGTCGAGCCCGGCGAGCGTGAAGACGCGGCGCATCGCCGCGCCCTCGTGATCGGCCGTCGGGTCCACCATCCACGCGTCGTCGGCCAGCATCGACAGCGGCACCACCGCGCGCGTCGCCGCCTCGTGCGCGGCGGAGAGCGTGACGAACTGGGGCTCGCGGGCGACCAGCACGCGCTGTTCCACGCCGGGCGGCAGGCGCAGCGGGAACCCCTCGGGCTCGTGCACGAAGGCGATGTCGAGCTGGTTCGTCGCGACCATCTGGAGCAGGGTGTGCGCGGACACGTCGATATGGATCGTGGTGTCCGTGTCCGGGAACCGGGTGTGCACGCGGCGCAGCCAGCCCGCCACCGCGCGGCTGCCGACGCTCCCTATCCGCAGCCGCGCCGCGCCGGCGTCCACGACCGCGTCCCGCGCGGCGGTCACCAGGGCGGTCATCTCGGCCACTATGGGCCGGGCGCGGGACAGCACCGAGTGTCCCAGCGGGGTGGGCCTGCTGCCCGTCTGCTCGCGGGTGAACAGCAGGCCGCCGATGGCGTTCTCGATGCGCCGGAGCTGTGTGGTCAGCGAGGGCTGGGTCATGCCCAGTTGCAGCGCGGCTTTGCGCACGCTGCCTGTGTCGGCGATCGCGCACAGTGCGCGGAGGTGCCTCACATCGAGCTCCACGGCCGGAGCATAACGGCGCTCCCGCGAGGCACACCAGACGCTTAAACCGCGCGAACAGGACGTTTGTGCGAGGAGATCAGCTCAGAGAACCGGTCGGGGATTCGATCGGACTATGCCTCACTGGCATCATCCGCGCCGACGAGAACTCGGCGGACACTCTGCGGGACCAAAAATTTCCCCGGCGCGCCCCCCGGCCGTTGCCCACCAGCGGCCCGCGGAGCCCCGGCTCGAATGGAGTCCCCCACATGACCCGTTCCAAGACCGTGTTCTCGGTGGTGCTCGGCCTGGGCCTGGCCGCCTCGGTGACGGCCCTGCCCACCGCCGCCTCGGCGGCCGACCACTCCACCCAGCAGTACACCACCTCCTCGTACGCCGGGTCGGCCGCCGACCAGGCCAACAGCAAGGCGTTCTTCGACGCGGTGATGAAGGTCGCCAGAGCGAAGAAGGCCGCGAACCCGAACCTGGCGGTCGTGACGGTCACCTATGACGCCAGCCGCGCGCCGTCGTTCGCCTCGCAGATAGCCAGCAGCTCCCAGATCTGGAACAGCGCGGTCCGCAACGTCCAGTTGCGGGCCGGCAGCGGCCGCGGCGACTTCTCGTACCGCGAGGGCAACGACGCGCGCGGCTCCTACGCCAGCACGGACGGCCACGGCCGGGGCTTCATCTTCCTCGACTACCGGCAGAACCAGCAGTACAACTCGGTGCGCGTGGTCGCCCACGAGACCGGGCACGTGCTTGGTCTCCCGGACCACTACTCCGGTCCGTGCAGCGAGCTGATGTCGGGCGGCGGCCCCGGCACGTCCTGCCAGAACACGCAGCCCAACGCCCAGGAGCGGTCCCGCGTCAACCAGCTGTGGGCCAACGGCGTCAGCCCGTTCGACAAGGACGCCTTCCGTAAGGTCCGCTGAGGTCAGGTGGTGCGTGAGGCCGTGAGCCGTCGGCTGCCTTAAGGGCCATCGGCGACCGGTAGTCGGTGGTACGCGCGGCAGTGGTCCGGTCCTTGGCGGCCGGGCCGCTGCCGCGTCGGCCGTGTCGGCCGCGCCGTCGCCCGTACGCCCGTACGCTCGTGGGTCCCTTGGGCCCGTACGTCCGTAGGGTCCGTACGGTCCTCAGTCGATCCCGAACGCCGCCGCGTAACGCACCATCCCGCTCGGCAGCCCCGCCGCCGGGTCCAGACCGAGCGCCATGAACGCCTCGTCCGGCCACTCCTGCGGCGCCAGGATGCCGGAGCGGGAGGCGGGCTCGAACCCGAACCGGGGGTAGTACGACGGGTGGCCGAGCACGATCGCGGCCCGTTCGCCGGAGGTGCGGGCCGCGTCCAGGAGCGAGCGGATGACGGCGTCGCCGGCGCCCCGCCGCTGCCACGCGGGGAGGACCGAGCACGGAGCGAGCGCCACGGCCGGGGCGTCGCCGACCCGGCAGCGGGTCAGCAGGGCGTGGGCGACGACCTCGCCCTCCGGCGTCTCGGCGACATGGCTCAGGCCGGGCAGCCAGCCGGGGTCGGTGCGCAGCGCGTCGACCAGGTCGGCCTCGCCGGAGTTGCCGAAGGCGTCGAGGGTGATCCGGCGTACGGTCTCGATGTCCGCGGGGGTTTCGGGGCGGACGGTCCACGGGGAGCTCATCGGCCCATGTTCCCACTGGGGTGATCGGCCAGGCGTACGGGCGGTGCCCTACGGCGCGGGGTTCTCGCGGGGTTCGCGGGGGCGGCGCATCAGGAAACCGGCGCCCGCGCCCGCCGCGAACAGGGCGAACACCGAGACCGCCGTGCCGAGCCAGGTCGCCCCCAGCCACTGGCCGCCGAAGTAGCCGAGGCTCACGCTGTACGCGGCCCAGACCACCCCGGCCAGGGCCGACCAGGGCAGGAACTCGGCGACGTCGCGGTGCATGACGCCCGCGCCGATGCTCACCACCGAGCGGCCGGCGGGGGCGAACCGGGCCAGAACGACCAACGGGCCGCCGCCGCGCGACAGCGCCGTGCCGATCTTGTCCTGGGCGGCCGCGAGCCTGCGGGAGCGGGCCATGGCCCGGTCGAAGCGGGCGCCGCCGCGCCAGGCGAGCCGGTAGGCGACGAGGTCGCCGAGCACGGAGGCGGTGGCGGCGCACAGCATCAGGGAGAACATGGTGGAGACGTCGTGCGCGGGGTGGACCGGAGCGGCCCCGCCGACCGCGTCGGCGGCGGTCGAGCCGGCGGCCGCCGTGGCGGCGGTGATCACCAGGACGCCGCTGGGCAGTACGGGCAGGAAGACGTCGAGCAGTACGGACAGGCCGACGATCACGTAGATCCACGGTGGGTCGGCCAATGACCCCAACTGCTCCAACACGTCCTGATCTCCCGGTACGGTCCCCCGCCGCGGTGTCGCAGGGGAGCGGCAGGAGCGGCCTTCACAGCCGTACAGCGTACGCCTGCGACTCGCGGGTCACGGGTGTGGGGGTGCGTGACACCGGTCCCAAGCCCCTGGCGGGGCCCCGGCCGATGGGCGGGGCCCCGCCAGGGGCGATGAGCGGAGTGAGCTCGATGAGCGGATCGAGCCGATTGGTCGGTTTGAGCGGATTGTGCCGATCAATCGGCTCGATGGGGTTGGTCGGGCTGGTCGAGTTGATCGGAATGAGCGGGTCGATCAGGTCGATCAGGTCGATCAGGTTGAGCGGGTTGAGCGGGTTGCGCCGGTCAGTCGGGTTGGGCGGGCTGATCGGGATGAGGTGAGCGGAGTGGGCTGGGTGCGCCGGGCTCCGGTCGGTTCGGTCGGTTCGGTCGGTTCGGCCGAGCTTGTCGGGCCTGTCGGGACGGTTGAGCCCGTTGGGCCCGTTGGGCCCGTTGGGCCCGTTGGGCCGGTCGAGTCGGGTTAGCCGATGGCGCTCGGCTCGCGCTGCTGCGCCGTGGTGGGCGCTTCCTGGCGGGAGCGGGCGAGCACCCGGTCCAGGGCGAGGGGGCCGGGGCCGGTGAAGACCAGCAGCAGGAAGGCCCAGCAGAACATGGCGGCGGCCTCGCCCCCGTTGAGCAGCGGCCACAGGCCCTCGGGGGCGTGGGTGCTGAAGTACGCGTACGCCATGGAGCCGGAGGAGATCAGGGCGGCTGTCCGGGAGCCGATGCCGAGCAGCACCAGGATGCCGCCGACGAACTGAATCGCTGCCGCGTACCAGCCGGGCCAGGTGCCCGCCGCGACGGTATCGCCGCTGCCGCCGGCGCCGCCGAGTATGCCGAAGAGGGCCGCCGCGCCGTGGCAGGCGAAGAGGAGCCCGACGACGATCCGGAACAGGGAGAGGGCGTAGGGCTTGGCCGTGGCGAGCCGGTCGCTCAGGGGGGCGTTGGTGGGGGGCATGGCGGGGACTCCTCGTGTCGGGGACGGAAACGAGGGACCCAGGTTAGGTTGACCTAATCGTTACTTGCAAGTTCAAGTTCTTGTTTTGGTACAGACAAATTCGATGTACCGACCACCCGCAGCCCCACCAGCACCGCAGCGCCGACGGCCGTCCGCGCGGCGGAATCCGTCCCTCCGGCCGGCGGGCCGGGTCGCCGCCCAGGTCACGGCGGCGACGGCGCGTTCTGCGGCGACAGCTCCGTCTCCATCGCCACCGTCAGCCCCTTGCCCGTACGGCCGTCCTGGCCGCCACGACTGCCCCGACCGTCCCGACTGCGCCGACCGTCCCGGCTGCCCCAACCGCCCCGGCCGCGCCCCTGGCCCGCGCTCGCCTGATCGAGCCGCAGCCGCGCGCCGCGCCCGCGCAGCGTCAGCGTCATCAACTGATTGCCGAACCAGGGCCCGCCCGTCCTGCGCCACTCCACCGCCGGCGGTGCGACCCGCCCGTGCCGCGCGAAGGCGCGCCCCAGCCACCGCCCGGCCCGGCTCCAGCCGAACCGGAAGCCGTGCCGTATCGAGGCGGGGATGCTGTTGTGCACGGGCGAACAGGTCAGCTGGAGCACCCGGCTCTCCAGCCCGCCCGGCACGCGGCCGAACTCCGGCTCGGCCGCGTACGCGTGGTGCACATCGCCGGACAGCACGCTGATCGTGGCGGGCGCGCCGGGCCCGCTGCCCACCGTCGCGATGAGGTCGGCGAGCGCGTCGAAGGACGCGGGGAACGCCGCCCAGTGCTCCAGATCCGCCCGCTGCCGCAGCTTCTCGCCGAGCCGCGCCCAGCGCGGGCCGCGCTCACCACGGCAGACGGCCGCGTTCCACGCCTCCACGTCGTGCACGAAGTGCGGCAGCAGCCACGGCAGCGACGTGCCGATCAGGAGATGGTCGTACGCGCCGGGGCCACCGTCGAGCGCCGCCGAACGCAGCCACTCGGCCTCCGTCGGGGAGAGCATCGCCCGCCGGTCCTCGTCCAGCACCCGAGCGGCGCGGGTGTCGACCATCAGCAGCCGTACGCGGCCGAAGTCGCGGCGGTAGCTCCAGCGGACGCCGGTCGGGTCGGCGTCGGCGCGGGCCGCGAACTCCCGTAGCAGCTCCGTGCCGTCACGCGCCTCGCACACCGCCCCGTACAGCTTGTCGGAGGCCAGCTCCTCGGGCGAGAGATTGCCCAGATGCTGGTGGACCCAGTACGACATCAGCCCGCTGAGCACCCGCTCCTGCCACCACGGCGTCGCCCGCATCCGCTCCAGCCACGCCTCGCTGGTGTTCCAGTCGTCGATGATGTCGTGATCGTCGAAGATCATGAGCGAGGGGACGGTCGAGAGCAGCCAGCGGATCTCGGGGTCCAGCCAGGACTCGTCATACAGCCGCGTGTACTCCTCGTAGTCCGCCACCTGGTGCCACGGCGGCTCGGCCAGGTCACGGCGTGCGGCGAGCCAGCGGCGGGTCTCGGCAGAGGTCTCGTCGGCGTAGACCTGATCGCCCAGCAGCAGGAGTACGTCCGGACGCTCGGCTCCGGGGCGGTGGGCGAGACCGTGGGCCAGCGTGTCGAGGGCGTCGGGCCCGACCGGGTCGTGCCCGCTGCCGGACGGCGCCGCTGCCCACCGGCAGGAGCCGAACGTGACGCGCAGGGCGGCGTCCCGGCTCTCCGGCACCCGGATGGTGCTCTCCGGAAAGGGCGAACCGGCCTGCGGCCACACCTGCTCGCCGTCCAGCAGCACGCGGTACGCCGTCTCGGTGCCCGGCCGCAGACCGGTGACCGGGATCAGTGCGTAATGATGGCCCGCTATCTGCCAGCTGCGGGCCGAACCGCCCGCGCCGTCCGCGCAGCGCACCTCCGCAGTACAGGGCCGGTCGGCCTCGATCCAGATCGTGGCGCTCCCGCCCGCCTCCCGGTCGATGTACCGAAGCAGCGGTCCCAATCGCAGGCCGGCGGTCATGCGGGCCTCCCTCCGTCGTCCCGTACGGTACGGAACGACGGAGCGCGGCCGTGAGTTTCCCGACTGGTCAAGACCCGTCGAGGGTTGGTCGGCAGTCGGTCGGCAGTTGGTCGGCGAACGGTCGGCAATTGATCAGCGGCCGATCAGCGAACGGCCGGCAGCCGATCAGCGGCCGGTCGGAAGTCGATCGGTGGTCGGTGGTCGGTGGTCGGCGGTCGGTCAGCAGCCGTTCAACAGCCGTTCAGGATCGAGGAGAGCTTGGTCTTCTCGGCGGAGTCGACGGTGAGTTTGTAGTAGTGCTTCACCGTGACCCACATACGCGCGTACGTGCAGGCGTAGGAGTTGAGCGGCGGCATCCACTGCGCCGGGTCCTTGTCGCTCTTCTGCTGGTTGACGTTGTCGGTGACCGCGATCAGCTGCGGCCGGGTCAGGTCGTTGGCGAACGCCTGGCGCTGCGACTGCGTCCAGGAGTTCGCGCCGGAGCGCCACGCCTGGGCGAGCGGCACGATGTGGTCGATGTCCAGATCGGACGCGGCCGTCCAGGTCGCCCCGTCGTAGGCCGACTTCCAGGTGCCCTTGACCGCGGCGCACTTGGCGTCCTGCTCGACGTCCTTCCCGTCCCGCTTGAGCACGACCTCGCGGGTGTTGCAGGCGCCGCTCTGCGTGATCCAGTGCGGAAACTTCGACCGGCTGTACCCGTCCATCGACCCCTCGGCCTTCACCGTCAGCTCGCCCAGGTACGTACGGGCGGTGGCTGCGTCCGGCGGGGCGGGCGGGTCCGCCTGGGCGGCCGGGCCGTTGAGGACGATCGCGCCGAGCAGGGCGGTGAGACCGCCCGCGACAGCTATACGACGCGCGTAGACGCGGCGGAAAGCGGAGGCGGAGGCGGGGGACGAGGCGGGAGCGGGGGCGGAGACGTTGCGCGGACCGGGCATGCGAACTCCCTCTGTGTGGGGGGTATTGGCCGTTGCGACACGGCCAGGATCACGGCGCCGGGTTTCCGTGGGGTGGGCGCCAGGTAACAGCGTGACGACGCGATCATGTCAAGGCAAGGGGGCTGAGCCATCTGACGCAGCGCCACCCACCCGCAACTGGCGTCGCGTTGGTCGCGCTCGTCCCGCCGTACGCTGCTCTGGTGTTCGCTGCCCCACTGGCTCAGCCGGGCTCTTCGGAGTCTCTGACCGCTCTGACCTCATCGACCCCGTTGATCCCACTGGATTCGCTGAATTCACTGGATTTTCCGGCCTCATCGCCCTTGTCGGGCCCGGATCTCGCCTCCGGCCCGCATCTCGCCTCCGGCGCGCTGCTCCCGGTCAACGCCACCCTCGGGGCGGTACTGGCCGTACTGCTCGTCGCGGCCGTCGGCGTCACCGCGCTTGCTCGCCTCTCCGACGGCCGGGGCCGGGGCTACGCCCGCGCCATCGCCACCTCCGGAGTGCGCGCCGCCGTCCAACTCGCCGCCGTCTCCTACGTCATCGGCTTCGTGATCCGCTCGGTCCCGCTGCTGCTGGCGTTCATCGCCCTGATGTTCCTCGTCGCGGTACGCACCTCGGGCCGCCGCGTCACGGACAACGGGACCTGGTGGTGGACGGCCGTACCGATCGGCGCGGGGGTGGCGCCGGTCGTCGTCGCGCTGCTGCTGACCGGGCTCGTACCGCTCAAGGGAATCGCGCTCATCCCCATCACCGGCATCCTCATCGGCGGCGGCCTCACCGCGACCGTGCTCGGCGGGCGGCGCGCGCTGGACGAGCTGCACGTCCGGCGCGGCGAGGTGGAGGCGGGCATGGCGCTCGGCCTCCTCGACCGCGAGGCGCGGCTGGAGATCGCCCGCCCGGCCGCCTCCGACGCGCTGCTGCCGGGCCTGGACCAGACCCGGACCGTGGGGTTGGTCACCCTGCCCGGCGCGTTCGTGGGGATGCTGCTGGGCGGGGCGTCCCCGGTGCTGGCGGGGGCGGTGCAGCTGTTCGTGCTGGTCGCGCTGATGGCGGTGCAGGCGGTGGCCGTGGCGGTCGTCCTGGAGCTGATCGCACGGGGCCGGATTCACCGGGAGGGCGCCGGCGGGGCGAGCCGGGGCGAGGGACGCGGCGGCCGGAGGGCGCGGAGGCGGTTGCGCTGGCGCCGGCGGTGATGGGGGCGGTGGTGCCGGCGTGCGGGGAGGAGCAGGGCAGGCGAGGCATGGCTGTCGGCGGGGCGGTCACGTAGGCTGTTCGGAGCAGAAGGGGAGTAGCTCTTCGCCGGACCGTCGACATACTGCCCAGGCCCTCTGCGATGCCCCGGGATTTCCCGGGGACGAGGAGGGGCTGAGCCGGCGCCCGGAGGCGACTGCGCGAGCAGCCGCCAGCGAGACCTTCGGCCGCAGTGTCCAAGACGCTGCCGTGCCGAAGCGACCCCTGATCTGATCACGCAGGTCTCTCGGTGCGGCACACCCGACCGATCGAGGAAACCATCCCGTGCTCAGCATCAGCATCACCGCGCTCGTCTTCGGCGTCGTCTTCCTGGCCGAGTTGCCGGACAAAACCGCCCTCGCCGGGCTCATGCTCGGCACCCGCTACCGCGCGTCGTACGTCTTCGTCGGCGTAGCCGCCGCCTTCGCCGTGCACGTGGCGCTCGCCATCGCGGCGGGCAGCGTGCTCACGCTGCTCCCGCACCGGGTCGTACAGGGCGTCGTCGGCGTCCTGTTCCTGGCCGGGGCGGCGGTGCTGCTGCTGAAGAAGGACGACGACGAGGAAGAGGTCAAGAAGCCCGCGGACCAGAGCTTCTGGAAGGTGGCCGGGGCGGGCTTCATGCTGATCCTGGTCGCGGAGTTCGGCGACCTGACCCAGATCATGACCGCCAACCTGGCCGCCCGCTACGACGACCCGGTCTCGGTCGGCGTGGGCGCGGTGCTGGCGCTGTGGGCGGTGGCGGGACTGGGGATTCTCGGCGGCCGCACGCTCATGAAGTACGTACCGCTGAAGCTGATCACGAAGGTGGCGGCGGTGGTGATGCTCGCGCTCGCGGGCTTCAGCCTGTACGAGGCGGTGGCGGGCTGACGCGTACCGGGTACCGGGGGCGGCCGCGTCCAGTGAGCGCACTGGGGCGGCCGGCCGCGGTTCGGCGGCGGCGGGCGTGCCAGGCTGATCGCGATTCCGTGAGGAGATCCGTGAGGAGATCCGTCAGGAGGTGCGTCGGGCGATCCGTCGTCAGGCGGTGACGCGCAGGCGGATGCCGCCGCCGGGGAGGGCCGTGGCCTGTACCTGGTCCAAGTGGGTAACGTGCGCGTCGGGGCCGGACTCCACCGCGCGGGGGCCGACGCCGACGACCCGCATCCCGGCGGCCCGGCCCGCCGCGATGCCTGCCTCGGAGTCCTCGAACACGACGCACTCGGCGGGCGAGAACCCCAGCTCGGCGGCGCCCTTGAGGAACCCCTCCGGGTCCGGCTTGCTCGCCCCGACGCACTCCGCCGTGATCCGCACCCGCGGCATCGGCAGCCCCGCGGCTCCCATCCGCGCCGCGGCGAGAGCGGCATCGGCCGAGGTCACCAGGGCGTGCGGCAGGTCGGCGAGCGAGGCCATGAAGGCGGGCGCGCCGGGCACCGGCACGACACCGTCCAGGTCGGAGGTCTCCTCCGCGAGCATCCGGCGGTTGTCGGCGTAGTTCAGTTCCATGGGGCGGTCGGGGAGGAGCGCGGCCATCGTCGCGTAGCCCTGGCGGCCGTGCACGACCTTCATCGCCTCGACCGGGTCGAGCCCCTGCTCCTCGGCCCACCGGTGCCAGACGCGCTCGACGACGGCATCGGAGTTGACGATGGTCCCGTCCATGTCCAGGAGGAGGGCCTTGACCCCGTCGAACTCCTCTGACCTGCGCATACTGCACTCTCCGGCTCGGTTGACGCGGTGCGGCGGGCGTTGGGTGCGAGCCGCTTTGTTTCTCAACGATACAAAGTGCGGTCGCACACGCCAAGCGACTTCGAGGGGTGAGGGGGGAGGGGTACATAAGTGACCCCGCCCGCCGGTCAGGGAAAACAGGCGGGATCACTTTGTTCTTCAACGATACAAAACGGATTCGCGGAGTCGTCGGCGGGGCCGGTACAACGGCGGATGCCGGCCGGCGGGCGCCGGCCGGCGGGCGGGGCTCGCGACGCTGCTACGGGGGGCTCATGGCTGCTCATGGGCTGCCCATGAGCTGCCGGAGCCGCCAGCGCAGCCGGGGAGCCGGAGCTGTCAGGGAGCCAAAGCTGTCAGGGCCGTCTACGGGCCGTTGGTCTCGGCCTCCAGGGTGTAGCGGGTGCGCGGGCCGTAGACCCCGGCGGGGTCGGTGGTGATGGTCTTGGACCGTTGGTAGTCGGCGACGGCCCGCTGTTCGTCCGCGCCGAAGTAGCCGTTGATCCCGCCCTCGTACCAGATGCCGGTCTCCTCCAAGCGCCGCTGCATGTCGGCCACATCGGCCCCGCGCATCCCCTCCCGCAGCACGCGTACCACCGGCGGCCGCGGGGGCGAGGAGTGGAACGGGGACGGTACGGCCGGACCCGCGGTCGCCGGTCCGCGGTGGTCGGGGATGGCGGTACGCACCGGGGGCGCGTCCCGCGACGCCCGCGCGGCCGGGGCCTGGGGCGGCGCGGCCGGGAGGGACGGCGGCGGGGCGGCCGATGCCGATGCCGGCGTGGGCGCCTGCGCCGGGTTCTCGTCGGGCATCTCCTCGGGGGGCGGCGCGCTCGTACGGTTCCGCGGCAGCGCCCGGTCGCCGCCGTCGTCGTCGCGGCCCCCGCCCAGCAGCCCGGTACTGATCGCGACGGCGCAGGCGACGGCCGCGGCGGCTCCTGTGGTGAGCGTGACGATCGCGGCGGTCGGACGTCTCCGCCGCCGGTGCCGCGGCGGGGGCCCGTAGGGCGAACGGCCCTCGGCCGGGTCCGTGAGGTTCGCGCCCGGAGGGGTGGCCGGTCTGTTCCAGCCGAATTCGGGAGCCGAGTTGTTCCAGCCGAATTCGGGGGACGGTCTGTTCCAGCCGAATTCAGAGGACGGGCCGTTCCGGCCGAATTCGGGAGGCGGGCTGTTTCGGCCTGCTCCGGGGGGTGGCTGTGGCCGCGGCTGAGGCTGGACCGGGATCGGCTCGGGGGGTGGCTGGACTGGGCCCGGCTCGGTGAGTTGGTTGTAGGCGGCGATGGGCGCGGGTTCCGGCTCGTACGCGGCTGGTCCGGGGGGCCGGCCGTACTCGCCTGTCGCGGGGCCGGGTCCGTACAAGTCCTTCGCGGGAACCGGCCCGTACCCGCCTGTCGCGGGGCCCGGTCCGTAGCCGCCCGTCGCGGAGGTCGGCTCGTAGCCGCCTGCGGCCGGGTTCGGCTCGTAGCCGCCCGTGGCCGGGACCGGCTCGTACTCATCCGTCGCGGGGACCGGCCCCTGCCCGCCCGTCGCAGGCCCCGCCCCGCCTACGCTCCCACTCCCGCTCTCGCCCCCGCCGAACAAGAGGTTCTCGCCGAACAAGTGGCTGTCGCCGAATAAGGGCTCCCCGCTCAATATGGGGCTCCCGCTGGGTAAGAGGTCTCCTGGCAGGTGGATGGGCGATGGCGACCGCGGACCGCCGACGCGGCCCGAGAGGCGGTCGCCGAGGGCGACGTACGGGCGTAATCGCAGCGGGTCGAAGTCCTCGGATGCCGCGATCTCCGCTTCCCGTTCCGCCGCCATGGCGTCGCAGCGGCAGCTCGGGGCGCCGTCCGTGCGGGGTGGTGCGGAGCAGCGTGGGCAGAGCTCTCCTGTCACTAATGTCCCCTCCCTGACATCGCAGCGATTATGCAGAGCGGAATGGGTTCTGCACAGGCGGCCTCCCGGCTGCCGATGGCGTATATCAGCGGGCCATACCAGGGCATTCGGACCAAGATGGAGGGCAGTGCCGAGCGGACCCGTACGGCCCGCGCGGCTCGTACGGCCCGCACGGGGCCGCTCGCACGGTCCGTACAGGGCTGCTCGCGCGGCCCGTACGGGTCTGCTCGCACAGTCCGTACGGGTCCGCTCGTACGGTCCGTATGGACGACTGCCACGGCTCAAGCGGTGGCCGGACCCCAGGAGGCGTCCATGGCGCAGGACGGGAACCCAGCGGGCACGCCCGCCCCCGCCGAGGGGCCGCCGGCCGGCGTGCCCGGCGCCGGGCAGCCCAAGCGGACCGTTCTCATCGCGATCAGCGCGCTGCTGCTCGGCATGCTGCTCGCCGCGCTGGACCAGACGATCGTCTCCACCGCCCTGCCGACGATCGTCAGCGACCTCGGCGGCCTGGACCACATCTCGTGGGTGGTCACCGCCTATCTGCTGGCCTCGACGGCGGCGACGCCGCTGTGGGGCAAGCTCGGCGACCAGTACGGCCGCAAGAAGCTCTTCCAGGCGGCCATCGTCATCTTCCTGATCGGCTCCGCGCTCTGCGGCGTGGCCCGGAACATGCCGGAGCTCATCGGTTTCCGCGCCCTTCAGGGCCTCGGCGGCGGCGGTCTGATGGTGCTGTCGATGGCCATCGTCGGCGACATCGTGCCGCCGCGCGACCGGGGGCGCTACCAAGGGCTGTTCGGCGCGGTCTTCGGCGGTACGAGCGTGCTCGGGCCGCTGCTCGGCGGGCTCTTCGTGGACCACCTCAGCTGGCGCTGGGTCTTCTATATCAACCTGCCGATCGGCGTGATCGCCCTCCTCGTGATCGCCGCCGTGCTGCACATCCCGACCCGCCGCACCCCGCACCGCATCGACTACCTCGGCACGTTCCTGATCGCCTCCGTCGCCACCTGCCTGGTCCTGATGACCTCGCTCGGCGGCGTCAGCTACCCGTGGGCGTCGTGGCAGATCATCGGGCTCGGGGCGCTGGGCGCCGCGCTGCTGGTCCCGTTCGTGCTGGTGGAGCGGCGGGCCGCCGAACCGGTGCTGCCGCTGAAGCTCTTCAGGATCCGTACGTTCGCGCTCTGCGCGGTGATCGGGTTCGTCGTCGGCTTCGCGATGTTCGGCTCGATGACGTACCTGCCGACCTTCCTCCAGGTCGTGCACGGCGTCTCGCCCACCATGTCCGGCGTGCACATGCTGCCGATGGTGATCGGCATGCTGCTCTCCTCCACGGCCTCCGGACAGATCGTCAGCCGCACCGGCCGGTACAAGGTTTTCCCCATCGCGGGCACCGCCGTCATCGTCGTCGGGCTGCTGCTCCTGCACCGGCTCGACCCGGCCAGCGGCGTCGTCGAGATGAGCGGCTGCTTCTTCGTCTTCGGCTTCGGACTCGGCCTGGTCATGCAGGTCCTCGTGCTCATCGTGCAGAACGCCGTCGGCTACGAGGACCTGGGCGTCGCCACCTCCGGCGCGACGTTCTTCCGCTCCATCGGCGCGTCGTTCGGCGTCTCCATCTTCGGCACGATCTTCGCGAACAAGCTCGCCCCGCGCATCGCCGACGCACTGGCCGGAAAGAGGCTGCCGCCCGGCGTCGACCCCAAGACGCTCTCCACCGATCCGCGCGCCGTCGTCAGGCTCCCGCCGGGGGAGCGGTCGGGGGTGCTCCAGGCGTACTCCGTCTCGATCACCGACGTCTTCCTGTACGCCGTGCCGGTCGCCGCCGTCGCCTTCCTCCTCGCCTGGTTCCTCCGCGAGGAGCCGCTGCGCGGCAGCGTCAGCGTCCCCGACACCAGCGAGGTCCTCTCCTCCAACCCCGTCGAACGCTCCTCCCGCGACGAGGCCGCCCGCGCCCTCTCCGTGCTCGGCACCCGCGAGGGCCGCCGCCGCATCTACGAGAAGATCACCGAACGGGCCGGGCTGGACCTGAAGCCCGCCGCGAGCTGGATGCTGCTGCGCATGAACCGCTACGGCTCCGTCGAGCCGGGGCTGCTCGCCGCACGGGTGCCCGTACCGCTGCGCGCCATCACCGAGGCGGCCCGGCAGCTGGAGGAGCGGAGGCTGGCCGTACGGGTAGGGATGCCGCTCGTGATGACCGACGAGGGCAGGCGGCTGGCGGGCCTGCTGTACCGGGCGCGGGCGGAGTCGCTGGCCGAACTGCTGGGCGACTGGTGGACCCCGGACCGGCCCACGGACCTCATCGCGCTGGTCGAGGAGTTGAACGGGGAGCTGTGCGGCTCGGACGGGGAACGGCCGCACAACGGCGACGCCGAGCGGCGGGCCGCGCCGCCGCCGGAACCGGCCTGAGGGGGCCGGCGCCCGGCCCGCGCTCGCCTGCCGCTCGCCCCCGGCCGGGGCAGGTCGGGCGGCGGCCCCCGGAGCCCTGCCGGAGGGGCGGGCGAGCGGTGCTGGACCCCCGGAGGGTTGGGCGGTCGGTGCCGCGATCTGCCTTACGGGGTGGGCGGCCGGTAGGCGTAAGGCTGCTGGTCGCTTGCCCGGCCCGGCCGGGCCACGCCTGACCGGCCAGGTCAGGCCCGGTCAGACCAGGCCCGGCCAGGTCAGGCCAGCTCCTTCCCGTACCAGATCTCGGAGTGCGGGCCGTGGGAGTAGGCCGGGATCTCGGTGAAGCCGTGGCGTTCGTAGAGGGCGCGGGCCTCCACCAGGTCGAGCCTGGTGTCGAGTACGACGCGCTGGACGCCCCAGCCGCGCGCCCGCTCCTCCGCCGCGGAGAGCAGCATGGACGCGCCGCCGAGGCCGCGCTTCGCGGGGTGCAGGAACATCCGCCGCAGCTCGGCGGTACGGGCGTCCAGGCGGCGCAGCCCCGCGCAGCCCGCCGGTTCGCCGTCGTGGCGGGCCACGAGGAGGACGCCGTCCGGCGGGGCGAGGTCGTCGCTGGGCATCTCGCGGAGGTGCCGCTCGATCTCCTCGGCCGTCGAGCGGCGGCCGTGGTGGAGCTCGTACCAGCGGTCCGCGACGTCGGTCAGATACGCGCGCAGCAGGGCCGCCGACTCGGGGGCCGCGACGGGCAGCGGGGCGACGGCCCAGCGTGCGAGGCCGGTGTCGGTGTGCGTCATGAACCGCATCCTGGCAGGCCGGGGCGGCCGGCGCAGCCGAGTTTGGGCGGGGGCGGCCGGGCTACCCGAGCGCGAACGGGCCCTGGAAGCAGGGGCTCCTGCGGAAGGGACGACATGTCAACTGGCGTGACCATCATCGTGATCGTCGCCGCCGTCATCCTCCTTGGGGCGCTCGCCGCCGGGTTGCTGCGCGGCGGGCGGGGCCGGGGGCGGGGACGTGGCCTGCGGCGGCGTTTCGGACCGGAGTACGACCTGGCGCTCGCCCGGCACGACGGCGACGCCAAGGCGGCGGAGAAGGAGCTGACCGAGCGGCTGCGGCGGCATGGCGACGTCAAGATCCAGCCCCTGACGGGGGAGTCGCGCGAGCGGTACGCGGCCTCCTGGAACGGGGTGCAGGAGGAGTTCGTCGAGGCCCCGGGGAAGGCCGTGGCGGACGCCGAACAGCTGCTCGCCCGCCTCGTCCGCGACCGCGGCTACCCGGCGGACCCCTATGACGAGCAGGTGGCGGCGCTGTCCGTGCACCACGCGTACAGCGTGCGCGGCTACCGGCAGGTGCACGCCGCCGCCGACCGGGCCCGCCAGGGGCGCGCGGCGACGGAGGAGCTGAGGGAGGCCGTCGTGGGGGCCCGCGGCCTGTTCGACGAGCTGATGGAGGAACGGCCGCAGGGGCGCTCGCACGCGTCGGACCGGCACCGTACGGGCGTTCCGTGGGCGGGCGCCCGCGGGCGGCACGAATCGACGAAGGGCGGGACACCGTGACGATGGGACCCACTGGACCGGGCGGCTTCTCGGGACGCGAAGGACGTGAAGGACGCCAAGAACGTGAGGGGCGCGAAGGGCGCGAGGGCCGCGGCTGGCGCGACGGGCAGGACGGCCTCGATGGACGTGAGGGGCCTGAAGAGCAGCGGCTCGGCACATCCGACGCGGGTCCCGCCGACCGTACGGACGGTATGGAACGAACGGGCCGCACGGACGGTACGGACGGTACGGACCGCGTGGACGGTACGGACCGAACGGGCCGTACGCGGTCGCCCGGGCACTACGAGCCGGGGAGCCGCGAGCCCGGACGCCACGAGTCCGAGAGCTACGGGCCCGGCGCCTCCGGGCCCGGGCGCGGCGGCCGGGAGGCGCGCGGCGGACGCGGCTCGGCGCCCCCGCCGGGCGAGGGCAGGGCCCCGGGTGAGGGCAGCGCTCCGGGGGAAGGGACCCCGCCGGGTACGGGCGCGGAGGCGGGCGCGGGCACGGGGGCGGTCCCGGGCAGGGACGCGGCCCGCGCCGCGGAAGAGCGCACTCCGCGCGTACCGCGGCAGGGCGGACCGGACGAGCGGGTGCCGCTTCAAGGTGAGCCGCCCGCGGCCACGCTGCTGCCGCAGGACGACCGCGACCGGCTCCTGCCGCAGCTGCGCCGCGCGGTCAACGGCTTCGTCGACGAGCCGCGGTCGTCGGTCCAGGAGATCGACGCGCTCTACGAGGAACTCACCGCCCGCCTCACCGACCTCTTCGGGGAACGCCGCCGCGCGCTGCGCGCCTCCTGGCACGACGACGCCGAACCGCAGACGGAAGAGCTGCGGCTGGTGCTGCGCGACTACCGTGACGCGATCGAACGGCTGCTTGCGATCTGATACGCCGTCATAGCTGTTGCTCGATGGGTCGCCATGGTCGTCGCGGTCGTCGGTTCTTCGGCCCGGCGGCGGGTCAGGGCCGCCGCCGGGTCTTTCGCCAACTGCCCTTCCCCCGAAGGGGAATGGCGCGTACGGGAGACGGCAGGGCCTATGCGGTCGGCGTACGGCCCGGGTTCATGTCCGCCATGACGCCCGCGAGTTGGGCGAGGGAGAGCGGCGGGGCGGGGAGCGGGTGCGCGCCCTCCGGGCGGAGGGCGTCCAGGAGCAGGGCGAGGTGCCGGCGCCAGGAACCGGGGGCGACGGCGGCGAAGGCGGGCACGGAGCGGCCCAGGGCGGCGAGTTGGAAGAGGATGTCCTCGGCGGTGATGTCGGGCCGCATCGTGCCTTGCTCCTGGGCGCGGGTGACGAGCGTCAGCACGGTCTCGTGGTTGTGCTCGCGGAGTGCGTCGAGCGAGGGCACGCCCTCTATGCCCGTGGTGATCAGGTCGCCGGCCCCTCGGTCGGCGGCGACGAGGGTGAAGATCCGCTCCCAGTAGCCGCGCAGCGCTTCCCAGGCGTCCTCGACCCGCCGTGCTTGCTCGCCGGCCTCGCGCGTCTCGGTGAGCGTGTCGTGGAAGACCGCCTCGATGAGCGCCTCGCGGGTCGGGAAGCGGCGGTAGAGCGTGGCGTTCCCGACGCCGGCCCGGCGCGCGATCTCGTCCAGCGGGGCCTCCACGCCCTGCTCGGCGTAGATCTCGTGGGCGGCCGCGATCAGCAGTTCCCGGTTGCGCCGGGCGTCCCGCCGCAGCGCCGGGGGCTCCCCGGCCGCCTTCTCCGCGCTCGCACTCATGGCCGCACCCTAGCAACAACCGAGGAAGGCTCCCCGTTTCAGCCGGGGTGCGGCAGGCGGGGCGGATGACGGGGCGGATATCGGGGCGCATGACGGGGCGGATATCGGGACCGGCGGCCCGTACCGTACCGGGCCGCCGTCTGCACCGCTGTCCGTCCCGCCACCCGTCCCGCCGTCCGTCGGCACGTGGTCGTCTTCCGGCTTTCGTGACCGGCCTGCATGCGGGCGAGCGCACCCCCGTCAAGGCCCGCCTGTCACTCCGTGACGAGCGCCATCGCGAAGCCGTCGTAGCCCTTGCTGCCGACCGTCTGGAACGCGGTGGCGTTCACCCGCGGGTGCTCGGCGAGCATGTCGAGGAAGGTGCGGATGCCCTGTATCCCGGCGTCCGTCTGGGCCGGGTCGATCACCGCGCCCGACCGTACGACGTTGTCGCCGATGATGAGCGTGCCCGGCCGGGAGAGCTTCAGCGCCCACTCCAGGTAGTGCGGGTTGTTCTGCTTGTCGGCGTCGATGAAGACGAGGTCGTACGGGGCCGTGTCCTCGGCCGCCAGCCGGGGCAGCGTCTCCAGGGCCGGGCCGACGTGCACCTTGACCCGGTCGGCGAGGCCGGCGCGCGCGATGTTGGCGCGGGCGACCTCGGCGTGCGCGGGGCTGAACTCCAAGGTGTCGAGGCGGCCGCCGGCGGGCAGGGCGCGGCCCATCCAGATGCTGCTGTAGCCGCCGAGCGTGCCGAACTCCAGGATGCGGCGGGCGCCCCGGAGCTGGGCCAGGAGCTGGAGAAGCTTGCCCTGGTTGGGGGCGACCGCTATCCGCGGCAGGCCGGCCGCGTCGCTGTCGCGCAGCGCCGCCGTGAGCGCGTCGTCGTCCGGGGCGAGCAGTTCGCTGAAGTAGCGGTCGACCTCGGTCCACCGCTCCTCGTCCCGTCGGCGCGGGGTGGCCGGGGCGCTCGCGCCGCTCGTGCTGCTTGTGCTGTTCGCGGCGCTGCTCGTACTGCTCGTACTGTTCGTACTGCTCGTGCCGTGGTGCGGGGTGGTCGGGTCGGTCGTACCGTTCGGGCCCTGCCCGGTGCTCTGAGTCATAAGGTCCTCGGGGTCCTCTCCCTTAGTTCCGCGAACAAAATACGTAAGAGGTGGGGGCGCGGCAATCGCTTTCGGACAACTGTGGGAGGTTGTCAGGTGGCCTAGGGGTGTCCTGCGTCTGTTTCCGGGGACTCAGTAAGGTTTCAACCTCCCCTAAGAGGGTGACTGGGCGACGGAGGAGCGGCGGGGCGTGGCAAATGCGGAACGGGGCGGACTGAGCGGTCCGTCGGGGCGAGGGCCCAGGATCTTCGTGGCGCTGGGCGCCCTGTGGCTCGTCGCGGGCCTGCTGGCCGCGCGGCAGGCCGCCGCCGTGCTGCGGCTGCCGCCCGAGCGGCGCTTCACGGCCCTGGAGACCTGGATCGGCGAGCACGGCGTGCTGCACGTGAACGGCTCGCTGTACGACACGGACAAGTTCACCGGGTCGCCGTTCGCCGGCCTCGTGCTCAAACCGCTGACCCGGGCCGCCGAGCAGGGGCTCGGCCTCGTCTGGACCTTCGCGACCCTGCTCCTCGTCGTCGCCCTCGCCCTCGTCGCCGCCCGGTCCCTGCCCGGCCCGGTCTCCCGGCGGACGGCGCACCTGGCCGCGCCCGTGGCGATCAGCCTGACGGTGCTGTCCCTGCCGGTACGGAACACCTTCACCCTCGGGCAGACCAGCATCATCCCGGTGCTGCTCGTGCTCCTCGGCTGCTGCCTGCCGCGGCTGTCGGACCGTACGACCGGGGTGCTCGTCGGCGTCGCGGCGGCGCTCCAGCCCGCCGTCCTGCTCTTCGCGCCCCTGCTGTGGCTGGTGGGGCGCCGCCGCGCGGCCGTGACGTCCGCCGCCTCCTTCGCCGTCTGCACGGCCCTGGCCTGGGTGGCGATGCCGGACGACTCCTGGTCGTACTGGGTGCACCACATCGCGGGCGCCGGGCTCGGCGACGCCGCCGACGGCCTCGCCAACCAGTCGCTGCACGGGCTGCTGCTGCGCATCGGGCTGCACGGCCCCGCGGAGCTGGCCCTGTACGGGGTGCTCGCCCTCGCGGTCGCCGTCCTCGGGCTGCGCCGCGCCGCGCACTACGCCAAGGACGGGCAGATCCTGCTCGCCACGGCGATCACCGGGTGCGTCGCGGTCGCCGTCTCGCCCACCGCCTGGCAGCACCAGCAGCTGTGGATTCTGCTCGCCCTCGTCGGGCGCGTCGGCAAGCGCCGCGCGGACCGGCTCGTATGGCCGGTACTCGTCGTGCTCGTCATGACGCTCAGCAGCACCGTCCTGGTGCCGGACAACCCGTTCCTCGGCCCCATCGGCGACAACGCGCCCCTCCTCGCGGCGCTCGCCGCGGCCTGCGCCGTGCCGTTCCTGACGCGGTCCTCGCCGCTGTGGGAGCGCCCGATGCCGACGCCGGTCGCCGAGCAGCTCCCCGGCCGGTTCGCCTGGATTCCCCTGCTCCGCTTCTGGCGGCGGCCGCTGACCCGGCCGAACCTGATGCTGGAGCTGATGCTGATCCGCATCGGCTACTTCGTCTACTCCTACATCCGCGGCAGCGCACCCGACGAACGGACCACCGCCGAGCACCACGGGCAGCAGATAGTCTCGGCCGAGCGGTTCCTGCACATCGATTTCGAGCACTGGTTCAACCACCTGGTGGCGAATACCCACTGGCTCGAAAGCAGCATGAACTACTACTACGGGACCTTCCACTTCCTGCTCCCGCTCTCCACGCTCGGCTACCTCTACGTCCGCCGCCCCGCCACCTACCGCTGGGCCCGCACCGCGCTGTCCATCACCACCCTGCTCGCCCTCGTCGGCTTCTGGCTCTACCCGCTGGCGCCGCCGCGGCTGATGCCCGGCCTCGGCTTCATCGACACCGCCAACGGCCCGCAGGACTTCGCCAACCCGGACTACGGCGCGCTCACCAAGCTCTCCAACCAGTACGCGGCGATGCCCTCGCTGCACATCGGCTGGTCGCTGTGGTGCGGCGTGGTGATAGCGATCGTCGCGCCGAAGCTGTGGATGAAGCTGCTGGGCCTGGTCTACCCGCTGCTGACCTTCTCCGTGATCGTCGGCACCGCCAACCACTACGTACTGGACGCGGTCGGCGGCGCGACGGTCGTCGGGCTGGGCTTCGGCCTCCAGTACGTGCTGACGGGGCCGGGTCGGCAGGCGCTCGGCAGGTTCAGGGCGGGGAAGGGCGAGGGCGAGGGTGAGGGGGCCGCGGGGGCTCTGGCGATCGTGGGGGCCCCGGGAGTCGTGGGGGTCGCCGGGGGCGCGGAAGCCGCAGCGGTGCAGGGCGGCGGGGGCCGTGCGTCCGAGCCGGGGGCCGACAGCGATCCGGATTCCAGCGATTCGAAGTCGAACGATTCGAAGTCCGGCGATTTGAAGTCGAGCGATCTGGGGGCCGGGGGCCTGGAGTCGAATGATCCGGAGACGGACGATTCGGAGTCGGTCGGCGCGGGCGGAGAGGATCGCAAGGCGAAGGCCTGACGCGCGGGCTCGTGGGGCGGCCGGCCCGTGGAGGCCGTCCCGTCCGGCTCCCGCCTCCGCCCCGTCAGTCCTCGCGTGAAGTCGGTCTCGGCGAACGCCGTTATGCACTCCAGCGCGCCCCCGAAACCGCCCGTAGACCCCGTAGACCGCCCGTATACCGGCCGTCATTCCGTCGCGAGATGCTCCCCGAAGAACGCCTCGATCCGCTGCCAGGCGTCGGCCGCCGACTCCGGTTCCGGGCCGAAGCCGGTGATGCGCCGCATGACCGGCGCCAGCGCGCGCGGCACGTTCTCGGCATCGCTCAGGAAACTGTGCCCCGCCTTGGGGTAGAGCTTCACATCGTGCGCGACGCCGGCGCGCTGGAGCGCAGACTCCAGCTTGGCCGCGTTGGCCCGGAACGGCTTGTCACGCCCGCCGTAGCTCGCGACCACCGGGCACGCGCCCTCCATCGCCTTGTCCAACTCGCCCGGCAACTGGCCGTAGTTGGCAGCCGCCGCGTCGAACCGGCCCTGCCCGGCCAGCACCAGTGCGAAGCCGCCGCCCATGCAGAACCCGATGACCCCGACCTTGCCCGTGCACGAGGGCTCGGCGAGCAGCCACTGCCGCGACGCCTCGATGTCCGCGAACGCCGGGCCGTGACCGCGCGCCAGTTGACGCATCGTCGGCACCATGCAGCGGATCGCCTTGCGGCCCGAGTAGAGGTCCGGCATCAGCGCCAGGTAACCCGCCGCCGCCATCCGCTCGTTGAGCCGCAGGTTCACCGCGTCCGCGCCCATCGCCTCGAAGATCACCACGACGCCGGGCCGGGGCCCCGTCCCCTCGGGGCGGGCGAGGTGGCCCAACAGGTGTGATGTGCCCGAGTGTTGGGCGCTGAGCGCCGAGAGTTCCACCGTTTCATTCATGAGCGTGACCGTACGCGAGGCGCGGTGTGATCGGCAGAGCGGGGCGGGGAGGGGTGGGTTGGGACGGGGCGCCGTGCGGAGGCTCGTACTGACGGGGGCGTGCGGGGCGTACGGGAGTGAGGGCGTACGGGCGTACTGGCGTGCCGGGCAGGGCCCGTACGGTCCGTACGCGCCGTACCCCTTGCGCTCAGCCAGTCGGGGGCGACGGCGGTGATGGGGGCGACGCGGTCGTCGGTGCGGCGGTCTCCCGCTTCTCGTCGCCGTGTCCCGGCCACCACGCCGCGTGTCCGATCAGCGCCGTCAGGCTCGGTGTGAAGACCATCGACATGACGAACGCGGACACCACGATGCCGAAGGACAGCGCGAACCCCATCTGGGAGAGGGTGGAGTTGCCCGCGAGCATCAGCGTCGCGAAGGTGCCCGCGAGGATCACGCCCGCCGCGGCGATCGTCGGCCCGGAGTGGCGGATGGCGGTGCCCGCCGCGTCGTGCGGGCCGCGGCCCTCGCGGGCCTCCTCGCGCAGCCGGGAGACCATCAGGATGTTGTAGTCGGTGCCGAGCGCGACGACGAAGAGATACATGATCACCGGCAGCATGAACATCAGCCCCGGCTGGCTGCCGATCTGCTGGAAGATGATCGAGGTCGCGCCGAGCGTCGCGCCGAAGCCGAGGGCGACGGACAGCATCAGATACCAGGGCGCGACGAGGCTGCGCAGCAGCAGCCCCAGAATCACCATGATGCACAGCGCGGCGACGGGGAACACCACCGAATAGTCGCGGTCCACGGCCTTGTTGATGTCGACGTAGACGGCGGTGATGCCGCCGACGAGCGCCTTCGTACCCTGCGGAGCGCCGTCGTGCGCGGCCGGCCGCAGCCGGTCCTTCACCGTCGACAGGGCCTCGTCGGAGGCGGGCGGGTTGGACAGGACGACGGAGTACGAGGCCGTGGAGCGGTCCGGGCTGAGCTTCGGCGCGGAGACCGAGCCGACGCCCTTGACCTTGCCCAGGTCCGTACGGAACGACGCGGCCTGCGCCGCGCTCAACGGGCGGTCGTCGTCCGAGGAGAGATAGACGGAGGTGGGGTCGACCGTGCCGGCCGGGAAGCCCTTCTGCATGTCCCGCATCGCCACCATCGACTCCTTGGTCTTCGGCAGCGAGGAGCCGGCGAGGTCGAAGTTGGCCCGGTAGCCGAGCGCGCCGACCGCCAGCCCGCCCATGACCAGGGCGGATATCAGCGCCCAGACGGCGGGGCGGCGGGCTATCGACGTCCCGAGCCGGGTGAAGGCGGCCCCCTTCGGCTCGTGCCGCCACGCCTTCGACGGCCAGAACACCCGGGTGCCCAGCAGGGACACCACGGCCGGTACGAGCGTGAGCCCGGCCAGCAGCGTCACGAACACCGCGATGGCGAGCGCGGGACCCATCGACTTGAGCATGCCGAGGGTGGACAGCGCGAGCGCGGCGAAGGCGACGATCACCGCGCCGGCCGCCGAGGCGATGGCCTCGCCTACCCGCTCCACGGCGTGCACCATGCCGCTCTTGGAGTCCTCACCGGCGCGCAGCGCCTCCCGGTACCGGAACAGGAGGAAGAGGATGTAGTCGGTGCCGACGCCGAAGAGTACGACCGTCAGCAGCTCCTGGACGGAGCTGTCGGCCTTCATGTCGAACGCCTTGTTGGCGGAGGCGATCAGTCCGGTCGCCATGGGCGAGATGAGGCCGATGAGGACGACGGGCAGCAGCGCGATGATCGGGCTGCGGAAGATGACCAGCAGCAGCAGGACGATGATCACCACCGTGCCGGCCGCCACCAGCATCCCCGCACGCGCGGAGGAGTCGCTCTCGTCCAGCGCCTGCGCGGCGGAGCCGGTGACGCCCGCCTTGAGCCGCGTACCGTCGAGGTCCGGCTTCAGGTCCTTGCGGAGCTCCTTGACCGCGTCCTGCGGGGACTTGTCGGCCGGGTCGGTCACCTTGGGCATGGCGACCGCGGCGGTCTGCACCTTCTTGTTGGGGGAGAGCGGGCCGGGCGCGACGGAGTCGATGCCCTTGATCTTCTCCTTGTTCAGCGCGGTGGCGATCTTCGCCACGGACGCGCTGTCCCGCGCGGTCAGCCGAGCGCCGTCGGAGCGCTGGAAGACGATGATCGCGCCGATGTTCTGCTGCTGGGGGAAGTCCTTCTCCTGGACGTCCGACGCTCTGATCGACTCGTAGTCGCCGGGCAGAAAGCTCGCCTCGTCGCTGCTGGAGGTGAGCTTGGGAGCGAGCGAGATGACCGCCGCGGCGGCGATGACCCAGGCGAGGATCACCCACCACGGCCGACGGACCACGAAGCGGCCCAGACTTGCGAACATGGAAGCCTCCCGCTCGCCCCCGACTCGGATCGTCGCGTCCCACCATGATGGGGCGGGGCGGGTGCCTCCGCGACTCGAATCCTGAAGCCGGTGCGGGCGGTGGCGAGTGGCGGCGGGTGGGCGGCGATGCGGGCTGCTATGGGGCGTGACGGGCGGGTAACGGCTCGGTGAGATGCGGGTGCCGCCGCTCGGCCGGGGGCCGGGGGCCGGTTGGTGGGCCGGAGGCGGGCCGGTGGGAGTGCTGGGCCGGGCCGACGGGATCGCTGGGCCGGTCCGGGCCGTTCGGCCGAGCGGCGGGGCGCGTGATGTCACTCAGTGTGCGCTTTGGTGGCGATTAGTGCTGGTTTGCTTGGGGGTGGCTTGGCTGACTGGCTGGATTGGCCGGTCAGATGGCCGGTCAGCCGGTCAGCCGGTCAGCCGGTCAGCCGGTCAGCCGGTGACGGTGATCTGCGACGCGGTGTCGGTCGTGTCCGTGACGTTGTACGTGGCATTGAACGTCGAGGACGTGGAGCTGGTCGGGCAGCCGAAGCCGCCGACGACGTGGACCGGTACGGATGCGCCGGAGAACCCGAGCTTCGACGGCGCGCCGTTGGCCCAGGTCCCGGCGATGTTCGCCGGCGCGGTCGGCGCGGCGGTCACGGTGCAGGAGGCCAGGCCGTTGGTCTGGAGGACGAAGCCGCCGGTGGGGATCGTCAGGCTCGCGGTGGTCGGGGAGCCGTTCTGCATGGAGACGCCCCAGTTGCCGCTGGTGGTGATGGTGGCGGTCACGCCGGGAAGGCTGGCGGTGCAGGAGCTGAAGCCGGGCGCGTTGATGGGGTTCGAGACCGGGCCCGAGGGGTTGGTGTTGCCGGGGGCCGCCGGAACCTTGTTGTTGTCGCCCGCGCCGGGTACGGAACTTGAGACGGAACACGTCACCGTCACGGCACCGGCCTTGAAGGTGGCCTTGCCGGTCAGGTTGGCGGCGAAGTGGTGCCCGGCCGGGGTGACGGTGGTCGACGCCGCGGCGACGCCGGTACCGGTGGTGGAGAGGGGCGCCTCGGCACCGGCGGTGCCGCCGCCGAGGGTGAACGCGGCGGCGAAGGCGAGCCCGGCCGCGGGGGCCGGCAGGGCGCGGGCGCGTAAGGGCTGACGTCTCATCAGATCTCCTTGAGGGGTGAGGGTTTGCGGAGATTGGTGGGTGCGGTTGGGGCGGTGCTTCTGGAGCTGGCGCCGGTGGGTGGGGCGCCTGCGGGTGGGGCGCCTGTGGGCGGTGGTACGTCCGTAGGCTGGGCGTCTCCGGGCGGTGCGGCTCCATGCGGCGAGGCGCCATGAGGTGCGTCCGGCGGTGTCTCGTCCGTGCTCGGGAGCGGCTGCCAGGCGAAGATCAGGCCACCGCCGACGATCCCGATGAGGGTGCCGACGAGGAACCCGCCGAGGTTGGACATGACCAGCGCGGCGGCGGCGACCATGACCGTGACGATCCCGGCCAGCGACCGGTACTGCGGGGCGAACCAGGCGGCGAGCCCCATCAGGATCATGACCGCGCCCATGAGCACGGACGGGATACCGGCGATGCCCTGCTGGAGCATGACCTTCAGCGGCGCGAGCGGAATGGCGCAGATCTCGGCGCCCGCGATGATGGCGGCCAGCCCGCCCCAGAAGGGGCGGCCCCGGCGCCACTGCCGCCACCGGCGCCGGATCAGAAGCATTCCTTCTTGCCCTTGGACACGTTCATGCTCAGCCCGGTGAGCTTGAACGTCGCGGCGTTGGTGGCCCACGCGGTCTGCTTGAGGTCGGTGATGCTGACGTCGTCGGCCTGCTGGGCGAACAGGTCCTGAAGGCCCTGCGCGCTGTCCGGGCCCTTGTCGAGCGTCGAGGCGTCGCGGCCGATCTCGATGTTGTTGAACGCGGCGTTGCCCGAGAGCTGCGTCGCGTCCACGAACAGGTCCTTGGCCTCGACGGGCTTGCCGCCGCCACCGGCGGAGAGCTTCAGGGAGATGTCCCCGACGACGGGGAGGTGGGTGACGACCGACTGACAGAGATTGTGCAGCTCGGCCTTCTTGATGGCGGTCACGGCCACCGGCAGCAGATCGCCGCGGGCGTTGGTGTCGATGCTGCCGTACTGGGCGAAGCCGTCGCCCTTGAGGCTGGTGGCCGAGACCTTGAACTGTTGCCCGGACACGGCGAACGACGCCGCCAGTGCCCCGTTGGCGAGGGCGATGGCAAGCGCCGCCGTCACCGCGAACCCGGGCACGGACAGCACGGCGAACCTCCGCCACCTGACCCGACCCGTCACCTGTCTGCCGTGTGCGTCTTTCATGTCGTGTTGCCCCTTCGATGAGCGTCGCGTAGCGCTGTCGAATCACATGTGGGGAGCGGCGGCGTGACCATGCGGTTGAGCTGCTGAACTACGTGTAGAGGTCATGCCAACCGTGCGGTGTACCCGAGAGTAAGTCCGCCAATGACCACTGGCAAGGTACGGGAACGTACCGAATTGCGGCGAGGGGGGAGGGGAGTTGGGGGGAGGGGGTGGTTGGTGGTGGGTGGTTGGTGGTGGGTGGGGTGCTGCTGGGTGGGGGGTGTGGGGCTGGGTGGGGCGGTATTGCCGGTGGGTGGGTGCTTGTTTCGTCTCGGACCCTCCGGGTCCAAGGCGCTACCAGCGGGAGGGGAGGGGGCCGGGCTACTCTCGGCTTGCTGACTGCGGGCGGGTTCTCGGCCGGGGCTAGAGAAGGCTCGCTGCGCTTCACCGCTGGTTGCTGCCGCGATGGGGTTGGCGCAGGGATCTTCGGGTGCGGGTGGGTTTGGGGCTTGGGCCTGTGATCCACGGCAGTGAGCAGGGGAGTGCGGCTCGCTGCGCTGCGCCTGGTGGTGGTTGCTGTCCGGGGAGGGTTTCCGCACCCAGGGGAGGGGTGTGCGGGTGTGGAAACTCCCCTCCGACGCCTGCGTGCCCGGTATGTCCGGCCTGGCAGGTTGAATGGGCAACCGGTTGGGGTTTCCATCCGATTCCGCGCCCGATATGGCGCTTTTGCCTGATGGAAACTCCTACCTACTTGCTGGTAGTCAACGAGGCCCTCCACAAGGCAGCCGCCGGCCGCGCAGCGCAGCGGAGCCCTCCCTGACCTCAACCTAGGACCGGGCGACAGCCAGCGAACCAGCCCAGGCCACCCACTCCCCGCCCCTGCCGGATCATTGGGCCGCAACCCACCCCCGACCCCCACCCGAAAGCCCCACCGAGACCACTTCGCGGCAGCAACCAGCGGGCAAAGCGCAGCGAGCCATCCCTGACCCCAGCCACACACACGGCGACAGCCAGCAAACCAACAGCAGCCCGGCCCCCTCCCCTCCCGCTGCTAGCGCCTTGGACCCGGAGGGTCCGAGACGAGAGCCGCAGTCGGCAGGGCGCAATACCGCCCCACCCAGCAACGCCCCACCCCGACGCCCTGCTGCCAACCCCCTACCCGTAAGCCACCCCCATCTCCTTGATGCCGTTCAGCCACGCCGACCTCAAGCGCCTCGGCGGGTCCGTCAGGCGGATGTCGGGGAGGGTGTCGGCTATGGCGTTGAAGATGAGGTTGATCTCCAGGACCGCCAGGGACTTGCCCAGGCAGAAGTGCGGGCCCCCGCCTCCGAAGCCCAGGTGGGGGTTGGGGTCCCGGGTGATGTCGAAGAGTTCGGGGTGGTCGAAGACTTCCGGGTCGTTGTTGGCCGACGCGTAGAAGATGCCTACGCGCTGGCCCTTCTTGATGTGGGCCCCGCCCAGTTCCGTGTCGTGGGTGGCCGTGCGCTGGAAGGAGATGACCGGGGTCGCCCACCGTACGATCTCCTCGGCCGCCGTCGCCGGGCGTTCGCGCTTGTAGATCTCCCACTGTTCGGGGTGGGTGAGGAACGCGTGCATGCCGTGCGAAATGGCGTTGCGCGTCGTCTCGTTGCCCGCGACCGCCAGCAGCAGGACGAAGAAGCCGAACTCGTCCGAGCCGAGGTTGCCCTCGTCCTCGGCGGCCACGAGCTGGCTGACGATGTCCTTGGCCGGACACTCCTTGCGGGCGGCGGAGAGGTTCATCGCGTATGAGATCAGTTCCATGGCCGCGTTGGCGCCGACCTCTTCCGTGATGGCCAGTTCGGGGTCGTCGTACGCGATCATCTTGTTGGACCAGTCGAAGATCCTGGCCCGCTCCTCCTGCGGCACGCCGATGAGTTCGGCGATGGCCTGGAGCGGCAGTTCGCAGGCGATGTCGGTGACGAAGTCGCCGCGCCCGCTCTCCTTCGCCTCCGCCACGATCTTGGCGGCCCGGTCGCGCAGGGCGTCTTCGAGCGCCCGTATGGCGCGTGGGGTGAAGCCGCGCTGGACGATCTGGCGGACCCGGGTGTGTTCGGGCGGGTCCATGTTGAGCATGATGAGTTTCTGTACGTCGATCTGTTCGCGCTGGATGTGTTCGTTGAAGCGGATGATCGAGGTGTTGAGGCCGGCCGAGTAGGTCTCCGGCTTGGTGGAGACCTCCTTGACGTCGGCGTGGCGGGTGACGACCCAGTACCCGTCGTCGTCGAAGCCCGCGATGCCGTGCGGCTGGGCGTTCCACCAGACCGGGGAGGTCTCCCGCAGCCGCGCGAACTCCGGGAGCGGCACCCGCTGGTGGTACAGGTCGGGGTCGGTGAAGTCGAAGCCTTCGGGGAGTCCGTGGGGGAGTCCTTGGCGGAGTCCGTCGGGCAGTCCTTCGGGGTGTACTGGGCAGGACATCGGCCACTCCAGGTCTGACGGCCCATCAGAAGTTGGCCTGAAGGTAGTAACGAGTTCTATAGGTCGCAAGGGTCGCGGCGTCATCTGTTGCCCGCTCGGCGCGGACGTGGTGCGTGCACACCCCTTGCGTACCGGGGGCGGCAGTCGTGAGACTGCGTGCAGAACTAGAACGGGTACTAGTTCTGCCGTGGGCGCCGGGACGCCCTGCGGACGCGAGGAGAGGACGAGTCATGGCCGCGGAACCCGTCATCGTCGAAGCCGTACGCACCCCCATCGGCAAGCGCGGGGGCGCGCTCGCCAACCTCCACCCCGCCTATCTGCTGGGCGAGACGTACCGCGAACTCCTGGCCCGTACGGGCATTCAGCCGGACTGCGTCGAGCAGATCGTCGGCGGCACGGTCACGCACGCGGGCGAGCAGTCCATGAACCCGGCGCGCAACGCCTGGCTCGCGATGGGACTGCCGTACGAGACGGCCGCCACCACCGTCGACTGCCAGTGCGGCTCGTCCCAGCAGGCCAACCACATGGTCGCCAACATGATCGCGGGCGGTGTCATCGACATCGGCATCGGCTGCGGCGTGGAGGCCATGTCGCGGGTGCCGCTGGGCAGCGGGTCCAAGCACGGGCCGGGCAAGCCCTGGCCGGACGAGTGGAATGTGGACCTCCCCAACCAGTTCCAGGCCGCCGAGCGGATCGCCAAGCGGCGCGGGCTGACCCGTGAGGACGTCGACGGGCTCGGTCTCGCCTCGCAGCGGCGCGCCGCCGAGGCCTGGGCCGAGGAGCGGTTCAAGCGCGAGACCTTCGCGGTCCAGGTGCCCACCACCGAGGAGGAGCAGACGGCCGGGCAAGGCATGTGGCGGCTCGTCGACCGGGACGAGGGGCTGCGCGATACGAGCATGGAGGCGCTCGGCGGCCTCAAGCCCGTCATGCCGACCGCCGTGCACACGGCCGGGAACTCCTCGCAGATCTCGGACGGCGCGTGCGCCGTGATGTGGGCGTCCAAGCGGATGGCGCGGGCGCTGCGGCTGCGGCCCCGCGCCCGTATCGTCGCCCAGGCGCTCGTCGGCTCCGACCCGCACTTCCACCTCGACGGGCCCATCGACGCGACGCGCGCGGTGCTCGGCAAGGCCGGGATGGCGCTGAAGGACATCGACCTCGTGGAGATCAACGAGGCTTTCGCTTCAGTGGTGTTGTCCTGGGGGCGCGTCTTCGAGCAGGACATGGCGAAGGTGAACGTGAACGGCGGCGCGATAGCGCTGGGCCATCCGGTCGGGGCCACCGGGGCGCGGCTGATCACCACCGCGCTGCATGAACTGGAGCGCAGGGACAAGGAGTTCGCGCTGATCACGATGTGCGCGGGCGGCGCGCTGGCGACCGGGACGATCATTCAGCGGCTGTGAGACGGCGCCGCGCCCGCCCCCCCCGTATGGCCTTCGCGTGGCATCCGCACGGCCTGAGGGGCCGACGTCGGCGACGTCGGCCCCTCAGGGGTGCTGTTGGGTCCGTCCGGCTCAGTACCAGTTGTGGGACTGCCAGAAGGACCAGGCGGCGCACGGGCTGCCGTACGTGGAGTTCATGTACTCCAGACCCCACTTGACCTGGGTCTCCGGGTTGGTCTTGTAGTCCGCGCCGGCCGAGGCCATCTTCGAGGCGGGCAGGGCCTGTACGAGGCCGTAGGCGCCGCTGGCCGCGTTGGTCGCGGTGGGGTTCCAGCCGCTCTCGTGCTCGACGATGTTGCTGAAGCACTGGTACTGCGCGGCGTCCGGGATCAGCTTGTGCGCGGCGGCCTGCGGGCTGCCGGTGGCGGTGGCGCTCACCGGGGCCTTGGGGGCCGCCGGGGCCGCGGCCTGGGCCGGGACGGAGGCGAGGGCGACGCCGGCCGCGCCCAGTGCCACGGTGGCGGCGGCAGCGGCGGTCTTGGTGCGGGGGGTGAAGCGGCTGATGGTGCGGGACGTCACGGGGAAAAGCCTTCCGTCGGGGGCAGGGGGGAAGTGCGATGTGCGTAACCGGACCGTCCTGCGTTCCGGCGACTCCACCGACAGTGCATCCGACGGGAAATGTCCGCAATGCCCCCTCTTACTAGTGGAACTCGCACGCCGGGCGGAAGGTCCCGGCCTGCGGGAGCACCCATATCTCCGCAGGTGAGAGCCGGTTTTTCGGAGGCCGCGACGGAGGCCGCGACATTACGAGGCGCGGTCGTAGGTGACGAAGGTCCTTGTGCGGGGCCTCACATTTCGGCCGCCGTGCGGCCCGGGTGCGTAATACTCGTCGCATGCCTTCAGTGATTACCGGCGGGGCGCGACGAGCGGCCGGAGTGACGGTGCGCCGGGCCACCGCCAAGGACGCGAAGCGGCTCACCGGGCTCGTACGGAAATCCAGCGCGTACCAGGGCCAGTACGCGGCCATGGTCGCCGGATACACCGTGGGCCCCGACTACATCGAGTCCCACCGCGTCTTCCTGGCCGTCGAGGGGGCGGGAGCGGACGGCGCGGGCGTGGACGGTACGGGCGGGGGGCCGGGCCCCGGCGGTACGGGCGCCGTGCTCGGCTTCTACGCGCTGGTCGTCGAGCCGCCGGAGCTGGACCTGATGTTCGTGTCCGACGCGGCCCAGGGGCTCGGCATCGGCCGGCTCCTCGTCCGGCACATGACCGCCGAGGCGCGCGCCGCCGGGCTGGAGAGCGTCCGCGTGGTCTCGCACCCGCCCGCCGAGGGCTTCTACCGCAGCGTGGGCGCGCGGCCGGTCGGCGTGATCCCCGCCAATCCGCCCGCGGTGCTGTGGGACCGGCCGGAGCTGGTCTTCCCCATCGGCCCCGTTGTCGCCTCTGACGCCACCGATCCCACCAGCTCGCCGGAGGGCTGACCCGCTCGGCGGGAGGGGTGCGGCCGTCACTCGGCCGTTGCCGCTGCCTCCGTCGCTGTCCGACAGGTGCTGGCCAAGGCTGGTGAGTGGTCGCTAGGCCCGGCTAGCTTCCCCGCATGGGGACCATCAAGACGCAGTTCAACGTCCGGCTGTCGCAGGAGGCCGCCGAGGCGGCCCGGCACGCGGCCACGGACGAGCGAATCAGCCTCAACGAGTACATCGAGCGGCTGATCAACGCCGACACCGACACCAAGCGCGCCGCGTCGCGGCGGGCCGCCGGGCGCTTCATCGCGGAGTGGGGAGAGTTCATCGAGGCCGAGGCGGCACGAGTGGACGGCGGGGCGCGGCGTGCCGTCTCGGGCTGACGGCATCAGGGCGGCTGCGGGTGCGGGTGCGGGCGCGAGTGCCGACGCGGGTGCCGGTGCGGGTACCGGCCCGGCCGCCCAGGGCCCGGCCGCCCCGGGCCCGTACGCCCGTACCAACGGGCATCAGCGCCAGGGGCCCGACATCGATCTCGCCTGGGTGCTGGAGACCGCCGAGGACGCCGGTGCGTACGGCCGGGGCCGGGCCCCCGCGGACTTCGGCGTGGGCATCGCCGCCGTGGAGCGGCACCGGGCCGGGCTGCTGGGCCGCCCCGTCTACGACAGCGTCCACGAGCGCGCCGCCGCCCTCGCGCACGCGCTCAGCCTGGACTGGCTGGAGCGCGCCAACACCACCGTCGCCGCCGCCTGCGCCGTGCGCTACCTCAGCGAGTCGGGGCCCGTACGGACGCCCGGCCGGGCCGCGGTCGCCGAGCTGGCCCGCGAGCTGCGCAACCCCGCGCGCACGGTACGGACCATCGCCGCCGTACTGCGCCGCTGGCAGGAGCCCGAACGACGCCCGCGCAATTGGAACTGAGCGTTCCCCGGGAGCCCAAGGCGCGGAGCGCCGTCCGCGGGCCCGCCGTGGCTGGTCGCGCAGGTTCCCCGCGCCCCTCGGGGCGCTGCCTAGCGCGGCCCCGCCTCAGGCCCGGCGAACTCCACCGGCGCGTCGAAGGCCGCCTTCCGCGTCGCCCTGCGCAGCGCCTTCAGCACCGTCGGCCCGAGCGCCAGCGTCAACGTGATCGTGACGACCGCGCGGGGCAGGTCCCAGCCGAGGGATGTGGCGAGGCAGTACGCGATGAAGCGGGCCAGGTTGTCGGGGAGCGGGTCGCCCGGGACGAAGGAGACGCCCGAGGTCAGCCCGCCGATGTAGGGCCAGCCCTGGAGGTTCATGATCGTGCCGTAGAGCAGCGAGGCGACGGCCCCGTACGCCGCCAGCATCGCCAGTTCGCGCCGGCCGCGCAGCCGGTCGGGGCCCGGCAGCAGCCCCGCGCCCATCGACACCCACCCCATCGACAGCATCTGGAACGGCATCCACGGGCCCACCCCGCCCGTCAGCAGCGCGGACGCGAACATCGACACCGCGCCCAGCACGAAGCCGAAGCCGGGGCCGAGCACCCGGCCGGACAGCACCATCAGGAAGAACATCGGCTCGATGCCGGCCGTGCCCGCGCCCAGCGGCCGCAGGGCCGCGCCCGCCGCCGCCAGGACGCCGAGCATCGCGATGGCCTTGGCGTCCAGGCCGGTGTCGGCGATCGTCGCCACGACGACCGCCAGCAGCAGGGGCAGCAGGGCGGCGAACAGCCAGGGCGCGTCCTTGGAGTGCGCGAGGCCGGAGGCGGAGTCGGCGAGCAGCGGCCAACCGAAGGCGGCCACGCCGATCGCGGAGATCAGGGCGAGGGCGGCCACGGAGCGGGGGCCGAGGCGAATCGCCCTCGCCTGCCGGTCGGCCGTCGCTGTCGGCTCAGTCGGCCCGGCCGCGTCGGGGGTGCGCAGCGCGGTCACGCGGTCGGCTCCAGTACGGCGCGTACCTGCGGGACCGTCAGCCAGGGCAGCGGCGCGAGGACCTTCGAGACCTGCGGGGCGAAGGCGGGGGACGAGACGACGACCTCGGCCGTCGGACCGTCCGCGACGATCTCCCCGTCGGCGAGGATCACCACCCGGTGGGCCAGCTCGGCGGCCAGCTCCACATCATGGGTGGCCAGCACGATCGCGTGGCCGTCCGCCGCCAGGGCCCGCAGGATCTCCACGAGCCGGGCCTTGGCCGCGTAGTCGAGGCCGCGCGTCGGCTCGTCGAGGAGGATCAGCGGCGGGCGGGCCGTCAGCACGATCGCCAGCGCGAGCGCGAGCCGCTGCCCCTCGGACAGATCGCGCGGATGCGTGGAGTCCGGTACGTCCGGCAGCAGCTCGCCGACCAGCGCCCGGCAGGCGCCGGGGGCCGCGCCCGCGTCGTGGTCGGCGGCCTCGCACTCGGCGCGGACGGTGTCCGCGTACAGCAGGTCGCGGGGCTCCTGCGGGACGAGTCCGACGTGGCGCAGCAGGTCGCGCGGGCCGGTGCGGTGCGGTACGAGCCCGCCGACGCGCGCGGTGCCGTTCGCCGGCTCGTGCATGCCGACGAGGGTGCGCAGCAGGGTGGACTTGCCCGCGCCGTTGCGGCCCATCAGCGCGATGGCCTCCCCGGCCCGCACGGTCAGCCCGACGCCGCTGAGCGCCTCGACGCGGCCCCGGCGCACCGCGAGCCCGGTGACGGCGGCGGGCGGCGCGTCGGCCCTCTTCTCCTCGACCGCCTTGCGGAACAGGCGCGGGCGGCGCGCCGCCCCACTCCGAGGGCCCTGGCGGTCCGCCCCGGCGCCGGCCGGGGGCGCGGGCGGAGTGAGGCCGGCCAGCCGCTCGCGCAGCGGCCCGGCCTTGCGGCGGGCGTCCCGTACGGACAGCGGCAGCGGTGACCAGCCCGCGAGGCGGCCGAGGTCGACCACGGGCGGGCGGACCGGGGAGCGGGCCATGACCTCGGCCGGGTCGCCGACGACGGGCGCCGCGCCGGGGGAGGGGAGCAGGATCACCTGGTCCGCGTACTGCACGACCCGCTCCAGCCGGTGCTCGGCCAGCAGGACCGTGGTGCCCAGGTCGTGGACGAGCCGCTGGAGGACCGCGAGGACCTCCTCGGCGGCGGCCGGGTCGAGCGCGGACGTCGGCTCGTCGAGCACCAGCACCTTGGGGTGGGTGGTGAGCACCGAGCCGATGGCGACGCGCTGCTGCTGGCCGCCGGAGAGGGCGGTGATGGGCCGGTCGCGCAGCTCGGCGAGGCCGAGCAGGTCGAGGGTCTCCTCGACGCGGCGGCGCATCACGTCGGGAGCGAGCCCCAGCGACTCCATGCCGTAGGCCAGCTCGTCCTCGACGGTGTCGGTGACGAAGTGGGAGAGCGGGTCCTGGCCGACCGTGCCGACGACGTCGGCGAGCTCGCGCGGCTTGTGGGTGCGGGTGTCGCGGCCCGCGACGGTGACGCGGCCGCGCAGCGTGCCGCCGGTGAAGTGCGGTACGAGCCCGCTCACCGCGCCCAGCATCGTCGACTTGCCGACACCGGACGGCCCGACCAGCAGCACCAGCTCCCCTTCGGGAACGGCCAGGTCCACGCCGTGGATCGCGGGCGCCGTCGCGTTGTCGTACGTGACCGACACCTGCTCGAAGCGGATCGCCGCGCTCACTGTCCGGCCTCCTTCGCATACGGGTACGGGCCGGGTTCGCCGCCCGGAGGGTGCGGAGCGGACGGTGTACGGCGGCTCGTGCGGGCGGGTGCCGAGCCCTCGGGATCGTCCGACGGGCGGGGATCGTCGGACGGCCGTGGATCGTCCGCCGGGTGCGGATCGTCCGACGGTCGCGGATCGCCGGACGGTCGCGGATCGCCGGACGGTCGCGGATCGTCCGACGGTCGCGGATCGTCCGACGGCCCCGGATCGCCGGACAAGCGCGGATCGTCCGACGGCCGCGGCCCGCGCGGCGGCACCGGTGCGACGAACGCGGGCAGCAGCCCCAGCAGCACCGAGGCCGCGGGCCACAGCGGCAGGTCCGGCGCGGTCAGCGGCACGGCCGGGGGGTGCAGCGGCTGCGCCGCGTAGGAACCGGCCCAGATCATCAGCCCCGCCACCGCCACCCCCGAACCCGCCACCAGCCACGCCCGCGCGCCCCACCGGTCGGGGCGGTAGCGGGTACGGACCGAGCGCTGCCCGCCCAGCCACAGGCCGCCCATGGCGGCGGCGAGACCGGCCAGCAGCACCGGCAGCCCGTACCCCGCGCCCTGCGCGGCCAGCAGCCCGTACGTACCGGCGCACACCCCGAGCAGCCCGCCCAGCGTCAGAGCGGTCGTGGTGTGCCGCACAGCGGACGGCACCTGGGCGGTACGGCCGTAGCCGCGCGCGTCCATGGCCGCCGCCAGCGCCACCGAACGCTCCAGCGCGCCCTCCAGCACCGGCAGCCCGACCTGGAGCAGCGCCTTGGCGCCGCGGTCGGGACGGCCGCGCAGCCGGCGCGCGGCGCGCAGCCGCGCCACGTCCGCGACGAGGTTCGGCGCGAACGTCATGGCGACGACGATCGCGACGCCCGCCTCGTACAGCGCGCCCGGCAGGGACTTCAGCAGCCGCGCCGGGTTCGCGAGCGCGTTCGCCGCGCCGACGCAGATCAGCAGGGCGGCGAGCTTGAGCCCGTCGTACAGCGCGAAGACCAGCCCCTCCGCCGTCACCCGGCCGCCGATCCGCACCCCGCGCGCCCAGTCCGGCAGCGGCACCTCGGGGAGGGTGAAGAGCGTGTGCGTACCGGGGATCGGGGAGCCGAGCACGACGGCGAAGACCAGGCGGATCGCCAGCACCAGCAGCCCCAGCTTGAGGAACGCCCCGTACGAACGCGCCCACGGCGCGTCCGTACGCCGCGCCGCCACCACATACCCCGCGACCCCGACCAGCAGGCACAGCAGCAGCGGATTCGTGGTCCGCGAAGCGGCCGTGGCCAGCCCGAGCGCCCACAGCCACCACGCGCCGGGGTGCAGGGCGCTGCTCCGGGAGGTCAGAGGAGCACGGGCGCGGCCCATGACCGGCCCGTTCCGCTGGTCCGCCGTCGTACGGGCGCGGGGGCGCCGCGCTTGGTGGTCGTTCATCCGCGGCGGCGGCGTGCCTGCCACCAGGCGGCGGCGCCGAGGGCGACGACGGCGGCGATGCCGCCGATCAGCCCGGCGGACGGGCCGCCCCCGCCATCGTCCTTGTCCGCCTTGTCTGTGGCCTCGGCCTTGTCCGACCCGCTCGGCGCGGGGGTCTTCTTCCCGCCGTCGGCGACCTGCTCGCCGCAGCCCGACTTCGGGTAGCCGTCGATGGCGCACAGCAGCGCCGCCGAGTTGTAGCGCAGCGGCTTCGCGACCGCCGCCAGGGCCTCGCTCGCGCTGGCGTCCGTACCGACGCGCGCGCAGGCCGTACGGGCCGGGGGCGGCGTACGCCCGTCCGGCGCGTCGGCGGCGGTGCCGAAGTCGACGACGAGCGCGACGCGCTTGCTGCCGCCCTTGGCCGGGGTGTCCGCGCAGATCGCGCCGAAGCCCGCGGCCCCGCGCGGCTTCGCCGCCTGCGAGGAGTCCTGGCTGACGGCGAACCGGAAGCCGAGGGTGTCGCCGTCGTCGGGCCGCGCCACAGAGGGCCCCTGTGTGGCGTACGTCCACTCTTGGCCGGAACGCTCCCAGAAGGACCAGTAGCGGTAGCCGTCCGCGTGCGCGGGCGCGGCGCCCAGGACGGCGAGCGCCCCGGCGAGCAGCGCCGCGCCGAACGCCCGGCGCAGGCCGCCCGTCACCGCTTCGGGTTCTTCTTGCGGCCGCTGATCAGGAAGCCGACGCCGATGCCCGCCACCAGGCAGACGCCCACGAACCACCAGACGCCGAACCCGCTGTCGTCCTTCTTCTTCTCGTCCTTCGCGTCCTTCTTCGACGAGTCCGCCGCCTCCGGCTTCGGGCCCGTCGCGTTCAGCTGCTGTACGAGGTCGCCGCCGACGGTGCGCGGGTCGGTCCCGGACGCCTTGGCCGCGAGGATCAGCTTCGCGAGCTTGCCGGGGTCGCCCTTGGCCCAGGCGGCGGCGCCGTTCTTGTCGTCCCGCAGCCACCCCATGGCCTTCCCCGCGGCGTCGGTGTGGCCGCCCGCCGCGAGGGCGGTGACGGCGTCGGCCGTGGCCCCGAAGTCGGGCTTGTCGGACTTGGGGTCCATGGCGGAGGCCAGGTGCTGCCCGTTGCCCGCGAGTTTCGCCGCCAGGTAGGCGGACCCGGCGTCGGCCGCCGCGGAGGCGTTCTCCGCCTTGCCCTTGCCGTTGCCATCGGTGCAGGCGAGCGGCTTCGGGGCCTTGTCCCCACCACTCGGGTGCTCCACCAGATACCCCTTGCCCGATGCGGCCAGCGTCGCCGCCGCGCTCGCGAGGTCGTTGGCGAGCAGCTGCCCCTTCTGCGGCAGATAGGCGAAGGCGCCGCGCTCGCCTTCCTTGGCGTCGCAGCCGAGCTGGAAGGTCAGCAGCGCGTCGTACGGGCTCTTGCCGCCCTTGGCGGCGGCCTTCGCCGGGTCCTGGCCGGCCGCGGCGTACGCGCCGATGGCCGTCGCGGTGGAGCTGGCGTTGCTGGGGTTGCCGGGCTGCGCGCCCCAGCCGCCGTCCTCGTTCTGGGTGGCCTTGAGCCAGTCGAGCCCCTTCTTCACCTCCGCGCCGCGCCCGCCGACCGTCGCGAGCCCCTGCACGGCGGCGGCCGTGGCGTCGGTGAACTCGCCCTTCTTCGCGTCGCACGCTGTGCCGGTGTCGGCCCGGTACCCGGCGAAGCCGCCGTCCGCGCACTGCTGCCCGGCCAGCCAGTCCACGGCCGGCTTGGCGGGCGTGACGCCCGCCGAGTCCTGCGCGAGGAAGGCCAGCGACTGCCGGAACACGCCGTCGAACTGCGGGTTCGTCGTCCCGTACAGGCCCGGCGCCGCCGGGGGCGGCGAATCGGCGAAGGCGGCGGGGGCCGCGGCCGCGCTCAGCAGGGCGGCGGCGGCCAGAGCCGCGGCGCCGCGGCGCGCGTGGACGGCGGGGGAGGGGGCCATGGGGTCGGTGCCTCTCGGTGAATGTCGCAGCGGTGGGTGATACACAGCGTGGTACACAGCGGTGGTGGTACACAGCCGTGCACGGCCGCCCACCCGCGCACTGTCGTCCAGACCGCGCGGTGGCACCGGGCTCAGCTCCGTATACCTCGACGGTGCCGGTGGCCGGGCGCCGCCGCCAGGCGGGCGCGTCCGGTTCCGGGAGCCTGTTCGCCCCGGCGCGGGTGCTCCGGCTCGTACGGCCGTACACGCGGTACGGGCCGCACTCACGGTTGCGGGTCAGCGCCGGAGTCGCACCGGCTTTCCCCGTGGCGAGGCGGGATGAAGTTGTGCAGAACACTCTAACGGGCGGGTTCCGCGCGCTCCGCTCACGGGCCGGAGCGGACCTTCCCTTCCCCTCTCTTCACACCGCCCGGTAGGTGACCGGCTCGCTCCCCGGCACCGCCTCCGCGTGGCCGAGCTTCACCAGCCGCCGCAGGTGGGCCTCGGTCTCGGAGACGGCGATGTTGCGGGAGGAGTAGGGGATGCCGGCCCAGGGGCGGTTCCACTCCATGGCCACGGCGAGCTGCCAGGGCGTCCGGGGGGTGGCGAGGAGTTCGCGCAGGTCGGCGAGGCGGGCCCGGTGGTGTTCGAGGAGTTCGCGGACGCGGGCGGGGGCGTCGGTGAAGGGGTGCTGGTGGGCGGGGAGCACTTCGGCGGGGCCGAGGGCGGCGACGCGTTCTAGGGAGGCGAGGTAGTCGCCGAGCGGGTCGATGGCCGCGCCCGCCGGGACGACTGCCGAAGCGCTCGCCGAGGCGTCTGGCGAAATGCCCGTCGACGCGCTCACCGAAGGGCTCGCCGAAGCGCTCGCCGAAGGGCCTGCCGAAGCGTCTCCCGGAGTGCCCGCCGCCGTTCCCTTCCCGGCGGCCGGGCCCTCGTACAGGCCGATGTGCGGGGTGATGCCGGGCAGCAGGTGGTCGCCGGAGAAGAGCCGGCCGTGACCGGGCCGGCCGGCGGGGTGGGCCTCTTCGAGGTGGAGGCAGACGTGGCCGGGCGTGTGGCCGGGGGTCCAGACGGCGCGCAGCCGGCGGCCGGGGAGGTCGAGGAGTTCGCCCGGTTCGATGGCCCGGTCGGGCAGTGCGGCCCGGTGTCCGGGGAGGGGGCGGGCGCGGCCTTCGGCGAGCGCGGCGGTCAGCGGGGCGAGGTGGTCGTCGGGGGCGCCCGCGGCGGCGAGCTTGTCGACGAGGTAGCCCAGCCAGTGGAGGGGGTCCGTCTCCCGGGTGCGGCGCACCACGTCCGTATCGGCGGGGTGCATGGCGATCCACGCGCCCGACGCCTCGCGGACCTGCCCGGAGAGGCCGTGGTGGTCGGGGTGGTGGTGGGTGATGAGCACGCCGCGCAGTTCGGAGACGGCCGTGCCGCACTCCGTGAGCCCTGCGGCGAGCGCGTCCCAGGAGGCGGGGTCGTCCCAGCCGGTGTCGATGAGGACGGGGCCGTCGTCGGTGTCGAGGAGGTATATGAGGGTGTGGCCGAGGGGGTTGTCCGGTATGGGGACGGGGATGGACCAGACCCCGCCTCCGTGGTCCGTGACGTGCGCCATGCGGGGTCCCCTCTCGCTGTGGCCGCCCGGTCTCGTCGCCGGGCGGGCCGTTCGTCGTCTGCCGGGCCGTATCCCACGGCGTCCCGCGTCGGATCCATTGCCCACTATAACTAGAACTGGTATCAGTTCTGATGCAGTGTCAGAACGGTTGCCGGCACCGGCGGCCGTACGGGCAGGGGCCAAGCCAACCCGCGGGAGGCTCAGACATGAGCGACCTCATCGAGCACGGACAGCTCTTCATCGGCGGCGAGTTGACCGATCCGGCAGGCCGGGACGCCATCGAGGTCGTCTCGCCGCACACGGAACAGGTCATCGGCCGGGTGCCGCACGCCTCGCGCGCGGACGTCGACAAGGCGGTCGCCGCCGCCCGCGCCTCCTTCGACTCCGGCGTCTGGGCGAGCCGCACCCTGGACGAGCGGATCGAGGTCGTCACCCGCATCAAGGACGCCATAGCCGCGCGCCACGAGGAGATCGCCCGGCTCATCTCGGCCCAGAACGGCTCCCCTTCCTCCTGGAGCGTTCTCGCGCAGGCGCTCGGCGCGATGATGGTCTGGGACTGCGCGATCACCGTCGCGCGCGACTTCCCGTACGAGGAGCGGCGGGCCGGAGTGCTCGGGCCGCTGCTGGTGCGGCGTGAGCCGGTGGGCGTGGTCGCGGCCGTGGTGCCGTGGAACGTACCGCAGTTCGTGGCCGCCGCGAAGCTCGCGCCCGCCCTGCTCGCCGGCTGCTCGGTGGTGCTCAAGCCGTCGCCGGAGACGCCGCTGGACGCGTATCTGCTGGCCGAGATCACGGCCGAGGCGGGGCTGCCGCGCGGGGTGCTGTCCGTCCTGCCGGCCGACCGGGAGGTCAGCGAGTACCTGGTCGGGCACCCCGGCGTCGACAAGGTGTCCTTCACCGGGTCGGTCGAGGCGGGCCGGCGCGTCATGGAGGTGGCCGCCCGGAACCTGACCCGCGTCACCCTGGAACTGGGCGGCAAGTCGGCCGCCGTCATCCTGCCGGACGCCGACCTGGAGGCGGCCGTCGCCGGGATCGTGCCCAGCGCCTGGATGAACAACGGGCAGGCGTGCGTGGCCCAGACCCGGGTGCTCGCGCCCCGCGCCCGCTACGACGAGATCGCGGAGCGGCTCGCCGCCGCCGCGGGCGCGCTCGTGGTGGGCGACCCGCTCGACGCCGCCACCGAGATCGGCCCGCTGGTCGCGCGGCGGCAGCGGCAGCGGTCCCTGGACTACATCGCCATCGGGCAGCGGGAGGGGGCCAAACTCCTCACCGGCGGCGGACGCCCGGCGGACCAGGAGACGGGCTGGTACGTGGAGCCGACGCTCTTCGGCGACGTCTCCAACTCCATGCGGATCGCCCGTGAGGAGATCTTCGGCCCGGTCGTCTGCCTGATCCCGTACGAGGGGGAGGAGGAGGCGGTACGGATCGCCAACGACTCCGACTACGGCCTGTCCGGCAGCGTCTGGACCGCCGACGTCGAGCGCGGCATCGACGTCGCGCGCCGGGTGCGCACCGGCACGTACTGCGTGAACACCTTCAGCCTCGACATGCTCGGACCGTTCGGCGGCTACAAGAACTCCGGCCTGGGCCGGGAGTTCGGGCCCGAGGGGTTCTCGGAGTATCTGGAGCACAAGATGATCCACCTGCCCGCGGGCTACGGGGACAGCTGATGGGCGACTGCCGGCACATCGAGGGGGACGGTTGATGGGCGACGGCCGGCACGTCGAGGGAGGCGGCTGATGGGCGACCGTCGGCACGTCGAGGGAGGTGGCTGATGAGGGACCGTCGGCACATCGAGGGAGACAGCTGATGGGCGACCGCCCGTACGTCGAGGGAGACAGCTGATGAGCGACCGCTGGCACGTCGAGGTGGACCGGGGCGTGTGCATCGGCTCCGGCATGTGCGCGAGCACCGCGCCCGAGGGCTTCCGGCTCGACGAGGCCCGCCAGTCGCACCCGGTGGCCGCCGAACGGGACGCCTCGGAATCCGTGCTCGCCGCGGCCGAGGGCTGTCCCGTCGAGGCCATCTCCATCACGGTGCTCGCGAGCGGAGAGGCGGTATTTCCACCCGAGGAATAGGGAACGCGCTCACCTACTAGCGCGTAATAGCGGTTACTTGTGAGTTCCGCACGGCCGCTTCATGACAACCGTGACTGTCCGTCCCCCCGGCGGCGTGGAAATCTCGATGCAACGTCGTCGAGGGGGGTCCGGTGGACAAGCGGTACGAGGTCTTCTGCCTTGCCGACAAGTACTTCTACGAGACCCCGGACCGACTCTCCGCCGCGGCCCCTGGAACCGGTGGTTCCGGCCCGCTTTACGAGGCCGCCCAGCGCGCCGTCCCCGAAGGATGGCGGTCCTTCCTCTCCGGGGACTGGCTCCATGTCAGCCCCGTGACCCCGGAGGGGAAATCCCTTCCGGGAAGGCCCCAGCAGGGGTGGAAGGTCCATGTCTCCGCGTGTCTGGAGAACGCCGAGAAGACCGCCGCGAAGGTGTGGGACTACTGCGTTCCGCGGGCCATTCCCTTCAAGTTCGTCCCCGGCCCGCGCCCGCTCCACTTGCGGAACTCCAAGTACGCGCCGCGCGGATCGAGCGGGAAATTCGTCACCATCTACCCGGCCGACGACCGGCAATTCCACCTCATTCTCGAAGAGCTGGGCGCGCTGCTGGCCGGCGAACCCGGCCCGTACATCCTCTCCGACCTGCGCTGGAACGAAGGCCCGCTGTACGTCAGATACGGCGGCTTCGCACCCCGCTACTGTCTCGACGCCGCCGGCTCCCTCGTCTCGGCCATCGAGGACGCCGACGGCCAGCTGATCCCGGACCGCCGGGACCCGGCCTTCCACGTCCCGGACTGGGTGACGCTGCCCGCCTTCCTGGAACCGCAGCTCGCCGCCCGCAACGCCACGACCACCACCGAACTGCCGTACCGCATCGAGCGGGCCCTGCACTTCTCCAACGGCGGCGGCGTCTACGCGGGGCAGTCCACCCGGACCGGCGCGAAGGTCGTCCTCAAGGAAGCCCGGCCGCACGCGGGACTCGCCGCCGACCGGGCCGACGCCGTCACCCGCCTGGAGCGCGAGAAGACGGCCCTGGAGCGGCTGACCGGCCTCGGCGTGGCCCCCGAGGTGCGGGACTGGTTCACCCTCGGCGACCACCGCTTCCTGGTGATGGACTACCTGGAGGGCACCACCCTCAACTCGTTCTACGCGCGGCGGCACCCTCTGATCGGCGCCGCCCCGGACCCCGCCGCCGTCGCCGACTACACCCGCTGGGCGCTGCGCGTCCACGGCGCGGTACGAGCGGCCGTCGCCGCCGTGCACAGCCGCGACGTGGTCTTCAACGACCTGCACATGTTCAACATCATGGTCGCGCCCGACGAGGAGTCCGTGATGCTCCTCGACTTCGAGACGGCCGCGCACGTCGACGAGAACCACCGGCAGGCCGTCGCCCACCCCGGCTTCATCGCCCCCGCCGACCGCCGGGGCTTCGACGTCGACCGCTACGCGCTCGCGTGTCTGGGCCTCGCGCTGTTCCTGCCGATGACCACGCTGCTGGTGATGGACCGGGACAAGGCGGCACACCTCGCCGCCGTCGCCGCCGACGAATTCCCCGATGTGCCCCAGGAGTTCTGGGACGACGCGGTACGGGAGATCGCGCGCGTCACGGGAGCGCCGGAGGGGGCGGCTACGGCGGTCACGGCTGCTGAGCCGGTCACTGAGGGGCGGCCGTACCGCCTGCTGGACGAGGTCTCCACGGCCTCCACGAGCCCGTCAGCCGGGTCGGCCGGCTCGGCCTCCACGAGCCCGTCAGCCGGGTCGGCCTCCACGGCTCCCTCGGCCTCCGCCGAGCGGTACCTGCCCGTCGAGCCCGCGGAGTGGCCGCTCAGCCGTGACTCCATGGTCCGCGCCATCCTCGCGTCGGCCACCCCCGAGCGCGACGACCGGCTCTTCCCGGGCGACATCTCCCAGTTCGAGACCGGCGGCGGCCTCGGCCTCGCGTACGGCGCGGCCGGGGTGCTGTACGCGCTCGGCGAGGTGGGCGCGGCCCGTTACGAGCAGGGCGAGCAGTGGCTGCTGCGCCAGGCCGGCGACCCGCCGCGCGGCGCGCCGCTCGGGCTCTACGACGGCCTGCTCGGCGCCGGGTACGTACTCGACCGGCTCGGCCACCCCGAGCCCGCGCTGGACCTGGTCGAACAGGTGCTCAGCGAGAAGTGGCAGCGGCTGTCCCCCGACCTGAACAGCGGACTCGCCGGGCTGGGCCTCACGCTCGACCACCTGGCGGCGACCACGGGCGAGTCCGCCCTGCGCGGCCGGGCCCTGGAGGTCGCCGAGCTCACCGCCGCCCGGCTGGCCCGGGTCCGGGAGGCCGGGAAGCGGACCCGCGCCGGACTGCTGCACGGGGCGAGCGGACCGGCCCTGCTCTTCCTGCGGCTGTACGAGCGTACGGGCGACGCGGCCCTGCTGGACCTCGCGGCCGACGCCCTGCGGCAGGACCTCGCGGTGTGCGTTCGCAACGACCGCGGCACCCTGGTCGTCGACGAGGGCTGGCGCACCCTGCCGTATCTGGGCGAGGGCAGCATCGGCATCGGGGCGGTGCTCGACGACTTCGCGGCGCACCGGACCGACGAGGAGTTCGAGTCGGCGCGGTCCGGCATCCTGCCCGCCGCGAAGTCGCGCTTCTACGCGCAGCCCGGCCTCTTCCGGGGCCGCGGCGGATCGATCCTCCACCTCAGCCGTACGACCGTACCCGGCGCCGCCGGCGGCCTCGCCGCCCAACTGGCCGCCCTCGCCTGGTACGCGGTCCCCTACCAGGGCCATCTCGCCTTCCCCGGCGACCAGATGATGCGCCTGTCGATGGATCTGGCGACCGGCACCGCGGGCTGTCTGCTCGCCCTGGGCGCCGCGCTGCACACCGAGCCCGTAGGGCTCCCCTTCCTCCCGCCGCCCCGGCGGGACCACGAACCGGCCCCGGAGACGGGTCCGTAGCAAGACAGTTCAGTCCCCACTGTGAAAGGAACCACCATGGCCCTTCTCGACCTGCAGACGATGGAAACCGAATTCGGCGGGCACGGCGGTGGCGGCGGCAGCGAGGCCAGCCTCCTGCTGTGCTGGAGCGAAGCGAGCATCGTTCTGTGTCTCTGAGCGTCTGAGTATCCGAGTCTCTGACAACGAGTCTCTGACAACCCTGATGACACGTCACGCATGACGCTTCATCGGTTGTAGGGCGGCCCCGGGCAGCACCAAGCCCGGGGCCGCACCCCGAAGGGAGGACCGCTCCGAGCATGCCGACGCCCACCGGCGGTGACCAGCCGACGCGGACGACGAACCGGGCCGCCGACCGCCTGCTGCTGGAAGCGGTACGGCACAGCGCCGGCCGCACCGCGGCGATCTGCCTGCTCACCACGGCCGCCGCCGGAGCCTCCCTGGCGCTGCCCCTGGTACTCGGCCGCGCCCTCGACGCCGTCCTCGTCGGCGGCCACGGGACGGATGCCGCCCGGTGGATCACCGTGTGCGCCGCCCTGATCGGACTCTCCGTCCTGTTCGACGCGGTCGAAGAGCTGCTCACCGGCACCGCCAACGCCCGCGGCACGGCCTGGGCGCGCGGCCGCCTGCTGCGGCACGTACTGCACACCGGGCCGCGCGCCGCCGACCGGTTCGGCCCCGGCGACCTGGTCTCGCGGCTGGTCGGCAACGCCGCCTACGCGGGCACCGCCCCCGCCAACTTCGCCGCCACCCTCTCCGCCGTCGTCCCGCCCGTCGGCGGGCTCGTGGCGCTCGCCCTGATCGACCTCTGGGCCGCCGCGGCCTTCCTCCTCGGGATGCCGCTGCTCGCCGCGCTGCTGCGGGTCTTCGTGCGCGACAGCACCGACAGCATCGCCCAGTACCAACGCGGCCAGGGCGAGATCGCGGGCCGGCTCGTGGAGGCCATCGGCGGTGCCGCCACCATCGCCGCCGCGCGGACCGCCGGGCGGGAACGCGCCCGCATCCTCGAACCGCTCCCGGAACTGGGCCGGCAGGGCCACCGGATGTGGCGGGTCCAGGGCAAGTCCAGCGCGCGGGCCGTCATGGTCGTCCCCCTCCTCCAGATCGCTGTCCTCGCCGTCGCCGGATTCCGGCTGGCGGCAGGGCAGTTGAGCGTGGGCGAACTGCTGGCCGTCTCCCGGTACGCCGTCCTCGCCTCGGGCATCGGCGCGATCGTCGGCCGCCTCAACGCCCTCGTGCACGCCCGCACCGCCGCCCGCCGCCTCGCCGAAGTCCTCACCGAGCCCGCGATGGAGTACGGGCCGCGCCGCCTTCCGCCCGGCCCCGGCACCCTGGAACTGGCCGGGGTGACGGCCCGGCGCGGCGGCCGCGAGGTGCTGCGCGAGGTGGACCTCGTAGTGCCCGGCGGCACCTCGATGGCCCTGGTCGGCCGCTCCGGCACGGGAAAGTCCGTACTCGCGGCGGTCGCCGGCCGGCTCGCCGACGCCGACGCCGGAACCGTCACCATCGACGGCGAACCACTGACCGGCCTCGACCGCGAGACGCTGCGCGGCGCGGTCGGCTACGCCTTCGAGCGCCCCGCCCCGCTGGGCGGCACCATCGGCGGCACGATCGGCTTCGGCGCCCGCGAACCCACCGCGGAACGGGTCCGCGAAGCGGCGCGCGCGGCCTGCGCCGACGGATTCGTACAACTGCTTCCGGACGGCTACGAAACCCGGCTGACGGAAGCACCGCTGTCCGGGGGAGAGGCCCAACGCCTAGGACTGGCACGGGCGTTCACCCACCAAGGGCGTCTGCTCGTACTGGACGACGCGACCTCCAGCCTCGACACCGTGACGGAACTCCGCGTCGCCGAAGCCCTGTTGAACGACATCGGCCCCCGAACCCACCTGATCGTCGCCCACCGCGCCACGACCGCGGCCCGTGCCGACCGCGTGGCGTGGCTGGAGGACGGACGCATCCGCGCGGTGGGACGCCACGAGGAGCTGTGGCGACTCCCCGGATACCGGGCGGTGTTCAACGCCGGGGCGGATGACGGCGCGAGCGATGGCGGTCCGCCTGATCGCGCGAGGGATGGGGCGTTGTCTGACTGTATGGACGACGACAAGTTGCCTGATCGTGCGGGCGACGGCAAGTTGCCAGGCTGTACGAGCGCCGGCAAGTTGCTTGATCGTACGAGCGATGCCCCGTCGCCCGGCCCCGCGGACGACGGCGGGCGGGGGCCGCATGGCTGACGGCCGGGGAGGTGCGGGCGGTCGGACGGCGGGCTCCGGCACGTACGCGCAGGGGCTGCGGTTCCTGCGCCGCCGCGCCCGGGTGGTGGCGCGGCTCGCGGCGTGGTCGGCGCTGGAGACCGGGCAGACGTTCGTGATGGGGTTCGCGCTGGCCCGCGCGCTCGACGAGGGCTTCCTGGCGGGCCGGTCCGAGGTCGGCCTGGGCTGGCTGGGGCTGGCGGCGCTCGCCGTGGCCGTCGGTGCGTACGGCACGGGCCGGGTGTACGGGGCCGTGGCCGCGCTCGTGGAACCGCTGCGCGACGCGCTCGTGCGCCGTGTGGTGAACCGGGCGCTCGTCGATGCCGACAGCGCGGCCGTCTCCCGCCTCACCCACCAGGTCGAGATCGCCCGCGACACCTTCGCGGGGCTGGTCATGGTGGCCCGCTCCTTCGTCTTCACCGCCGCCGGAGCGCTCGTCGGCCTCTTCTCCCTCGCGCCCGTACTGCTCCTGGTCGTCGTGCCCCCGCTCGTACTGGGCCTGGCACTCTTCGCGGCCACCCTGCGGCCGATGGCCCGCCGCCAGGAGACGTTCCTCGCGGCGGACGAGGCCATCGCCGAGGAGCTGGGCACGGTGGCCGAGGGGCTCCGCGATATCACCGCCGCCGGCGCCGAGGACCGTGTGGCGGCGGACGCGGACACCCGTATCGAGGCCGAGTTCCGCGCCGCCCGCACCCTCGCCCGCTGGGGGGTGCTGCGGGTGCTGGCCGTGGCCCTGGCCGGGCGGTTCCCCATCGTCCTGCTCATCGTCACCGCGCCGTGGCTGCTGGACCGGGGCGTCACTCCGGGCGCGCTCGTCGGCGCGCTCTCCTACCTCACGACGTCGCTGCTGCCGGCGTTGCAGAACCTGATGCACGGGCTCGGCACGAGCGGTTCGCGGCTGGTGGTGGTGGTGCGCCGACTGACGGCCGGGGCGGCTGTGCCGCTCGGGGGCACGGCTCGTACGGGCGAGGCGCCGTCCGATTCCTCCGGTACGGGCTCGGGCGCGGTCTCCCGGCCGGGGCCCGCCGTCGAGCTGAACGCGGTGACCTTCGCGTACGGGGAGCACGCGCGGCCGGTGGTCCAGGACCTGGACCTGAGCGTTCCCGAGGGCGGCCATCTGGCGGTCGTCGGCCCCAGCGGCGTGGGGAAGTCGACCCTCGCGGGGCTGATCGCCGGGCTGCTGGAGCCGCGTTCCGGGGAGGTCAGGGTCGGCGGCGAGCCCGTACGGGGCGGCGGCGACCCCGGGCGGCGGGTGCTGATCCCGCAGGAGGCGTACGTCTTCTCCGGAACCCTCCGCGCCAACCTGGGCTATCTGCGCGCTGATCCGGTACCGGACACAGAGCTGGCGGCGGCCGCCGACGCGATCGGCCTGACCGAACTGGCCGATCGGCTAGGGGGGCCGACGGCCGCCGTCGACCCGGCGGGGCTCTCCGCCGGGGAACGTCAGCTGATCGCGCTGACCCGGGCGTATCTGAGCCGCGCACCGGTCGCGGTGCTGGACGAGGCGACGTGCCACCTCGACCCGGCGGCGGAGGCGCGTGCCGAGCGGGCCTTCGCCCGCCGCGCCGGCGGCACGCTGATCGTGATCGCCCACCGCGTCAGCTCGGCCCACCGCGCGGACCGCATTCTGATCATGGACGGCCCGCAGGCCCTCTGCGGCACCCATGAGGAGCTGCTGCGCCGCTCCGATCTCTACCGGGCGCTGACGGGAGGCTGGTCCAATCCGCCTCCCGGAGCTCTATCCGCCGCTGAGCCTCCGGGGCCGGGGCGCTCAGCGCTCGATGCCGTACCGTCCGCGCCTCCGCCGCCGGGTCCGGGGCGGCCGTGCCCGGGGGGTACCGCTGACGCGCCCGCGTCCAGGCAACGGTTGGCGGGTTCCGATGCGACAGCACCCCGGCGACGGTTGGCGGATTCCGAGGGGGACGCGTCGCAGCCGGCCCGTTCCGCGGGCGCAACGTCACCGGCAGCCCGTTTCGCGGGAGCGCCGTCACAGCCATCCGGCCCCGCGCGAGATGCGGATGGCGTCGACCCGGTTGCGGGCCCCCGTCTTTCGGGTGATGGCGGCCATGTAGTTGCGCACGGTCCCCTGCGAGAGGTGCAGGCTGCACGCGATCTCGCTGATGGAGGCGCCTTCGGCGGCGAGCGAGAGGACCCCTAATTCGCGCGGCGTGAGCGGGATCTCCGCCGCCTGGAGGAAGCCGAAGCCGAGTGACTCGTCTATGCAGCGTTCGCCTTTGGCCACCCGCCGTATCGACTCGATCAGGCGCCCCGGGGAAGCGTTTTTGCTCACGTACCCGAGCGCCCGCGCCTCGAACGCGCGGCGGAGCGGGCCCGGTCTGCCCGCCGTCGCGAGGGCGAGCAGCGAGGGGCCTCCTTCCTCGTCGCAACAGTCCTCGCTGAGCAGCCGCACCCCTCGGGGACCGCCGGCCTCCGGACTGTCCATGTCCACCACGCAGACGTGCGGCCGCACGGCGTGGGCCTTGCCGATGGCGCCGTTCCACGCCGTGGAGGACACCTCGATGTCCGTTTCTCTGCCTACCAGCGCCGCCAGCGCGGTGCGCAGCAGATAGGTGTCGTGCACCAGAAGTACCCGGATCACGTTCTCCCCCAGACCCTCTGCGCAGGTCGCATCGGTTGGACGCGTGGCTACATATTCCTACCGGTATCCCCCGGCGTCCCGGATACGCAATATTGGCCAAGAGGGAGCGTAGGGGCGCATCGAACAAGCCGTGTGCGCCCCGCTCGCTACCAAATACGTTCGTTGCGGTCCCCGGGGACCGACATGGGTACTAAGTGACCGGAGCGGCCTGGTGGGGAGCGGTGAGGTCGATGAGGCGGCAGACCATCTCGATGTCGATCTTCACCTGGGCGATCGACGCGCGCCCCGACAGCCAGGTGATGAGCGCCGAGTGCCAGGTGTGCTCGATGACGCGGACGGCCGAGAGCTGCTCGGGCGTGGGCGGCCCCGTCAGCCCCATCGCGTCGAGAATGATGGCCGTGGTCAGCCGCGAGACGGTGTCGACCTCGGGGCTCACGGACCGGTCGGCGAAGGTGAGGGCGCGCACCATCGCGTCGGCGAGGTGCGGTTCGCGCTGCATGGCGCGGAAGGCCCGCATCAGCGTCTGCGCGACGCGGGCGGCCGGGGCCTCGTCGGTCGGCGGGCGCTTGCGCAGGGTCGCGTGCATGTGCTGGAGCTGGTCCTGCATGGTCGCGACCAGCAGGTGGATCTTCGACGGGAAGTAGCGGTAGAGGGTGCCGAGTGCGACCCCGGCCGCCTCGGCGACCTCCCGCATCTGCACGGCGTCGAAGCCGCCGCGGCCGGCCAGCTCCGCGCTGGCGTGCAGGATGCGGCGCCGGCGCGCCTCCTGACGCTCGGTCAGGGGCGGGGTGGAGGCGATGGCCGACTTGGTTTCTGTCGTCATATGTCCCATTCCCTGGTCCCTGGTGCCCATCGGGCGGTCTTGCTGCGGCCCGGATGGGCCCACAGCATGGCAGGGCCCGGGCCGTGGCGCGAATCACCCGATCCGGCCCTTTGCGGGCCGGGCCGGGCCGGTAGATTCGGAGCCTCTTGAACGATCAAGTCTGAAACTTGTTCTAGATTAGCGCTACCGGTTACGCTCCGGCTGAACTGCGTGAGAAGGGGGCCGAGAGTGACCGCTGAGGCCACGGAGGCAGCCGCGCCTCGCCTCCTGGGCGGGGACGAGGACGGGCCGCTGCGCATCGCGCTGCTCACCTACAAGGGCAACCCGTACTGCGGCGGCCAAGGCGTGTACGTACGCCACCTCTCCCGCGAACTCGCCCGCCTCGGCCACCGCGTCGAGGTCATCGGCGCCCAGCCCTACCCGGTCCTCGACCCCGGCGAGGGCGTCACCCTCACCGAGCTCCCCAGCCTCGACCTCTACCGGCAGCCCGACCCCTTCCGCACGCCGGGCCGCGGCGAGTACCGCGACTGGATCGACGCCCTCGAAGTCGCCACCATGTGGACCGGCGGCTTCCCCGAGCCGCTCACCTTCTCGCTCCGCGCCCGCCGCCATCTGGCCGCCCGGCGCGGCGAATTCGACGTCGTGCACGACAACCAGACCCTCGGCTACGGGCTGCTCGGCATGGAACGCGCCGGGTTCCCCCTGGTCACCACCATCCACCACCCCATCACCGTCGACCGCCGGCTCGATCTCGACGCCGCCCCCGACTGGCGGCGCCGCGCCTCCGTCCGCCGCTGGTACGGCTTCACCCGCATGCAGAAGCGCGTGGCCCGCCGGCTGCCGGCCGTGCTCACCGTCTCCGGCTCCTCCCGCCAGGAGATCGTCGACGACCTCGGCGTCCGCGACGACCGGGTGCACGTCGTCCACATCGGCGCCGACACCGGCCTCTTCGCCCCGGACCCGGCCGTTCCCGAGACCCCCGGCCGCATCGTCACCACCTCCAGCGCGGACGTCCCCCTCAAGGGCCTCGTCCACCTCGTCGAGGCGCTGGCCAAGGTCCGTACCGAATACCCCGAAGCGCACCTGGTCGTCGTCGGCAAGCGCGCGGAGGACGGCCCGGTGGCCACCGCGATCGAGCGGTACGGGCTGGGGGACGCCGTGGAATTCGTCAAGGGCATCAGCGACTCCGAACTCGTGGACCTCATGCGCTCCGCCCAGATCGCCTGCGTGCCCTCCCTCTACGAGGGCTTCTCGCTGCCCGCCGCCGAGGCCATGGCCACCGGCACCCCGCTGGTCGCCACCACGGGCGGCGCCATCCCCGAGGTCGCCGGACCCGACGGCGAGACCTGCCTGGCCGTACCGCCCGGCGACGCGCAGGCGCTAGCCGCCGGACTCGGCCGGCTGCTGGGCGACGCCGAGCTGCGGCGCAGGCTCGGCGCCGCCGGACGGGAGCGCGTACTGGCCCGCTTCACCTGGAAACAGGCCGCCCTCGGCACGGTCGAGCGCTACCGCGCCGCGATGGCGGACCGCCCCGCCGCCGCCCCGCCCAGACGCGGACGGGGCTAGCGGGGCCGGGGCTAGCGGGGCCGGGGCGCCCCCTTCGCACCGCCCCCGCCGGACGCCCCTTCCACTCCAGACAGCCGCAGACTCCCTCCCCGAGACGGCCCAAGACAGAAGGCAGACCCCCGTGCTGACCGTCGATTTCTCCCGCTTCCCGCTCGCCGCAGGCGATCGCGTCCTCGACCTGGGCTGCGGCGCGGGGCGGCACGCCTTCGAGTGCTACCGGCGTGGCGCCCAGGTCGTGGCCCTCGACCGCAACGGCGAGGAGATCCGCGAGGTCGCCAAGTGGTTCGCCGCGATGAAGGAGGCGGGCGAGGCCCCGGCCGGGGCGACCGCCACCGCGATGGAGGGCGACGCGCTCGCGCTGCCCTTCCCCGACGACAGCTTCGACGTCGTGATCATCTCCGAGGTCATGGAGCACATCCCGGACGACAAGGGCGTGCTCGCGGAGATGGCGCGGGTCCTGCGGCCCGGCGGCCGGATCGCCGTCACCGTGCCCCGGTACGGGCCGGAGAAGGTCTGCTGGGCGCTGAGCGACGCGTACCACGAGGTGGAGGGCGGCCACATCCGCATCTACCGCGGCGGGGAACTGCTCGCCAAGATGCGCGAGGCCGGCCTCAAGCCGTACGGCACCCACCACGCGCACGGTCTGCACAGCCCGTACTGGTGGCTGAAGTGCGCGTTCGGCGTCGACAACGACAAGGCGCTGCCGGTACGGGCGTACCACCAGCTGCTGGTCTGGGACATCATGAAGAAGCCGCTGGCCACCCGGGTCGCCGAACAGGCGCTCAACCCCCTCATCGGAAAGAGTTTCGTGGCCTACGCGACCAAGCCGCACCTGCCTGCCACGGCCGCGGCGGCCGCCGAATGACCTCGCCGGAACGTACCGAACGCCTCGAACTCGCCGGGGTCCTCACCGCCGAACAGGCCGCCCGCACGGTGGCCGGCATCGCCGCCGCCCAGCGCTCGGACGGGGCCATCCCGTGGTTCCGCGGCCACCACCTGGACCCCTGGGACCACGTCGAGGCCGCGATGGCGCTCGACGCGGCCGGCGAACACGAGCGCGCCGAGGCCGCGTACCGGTGGCTCGCGGAGCACCAGAACCCCGACGGCTCCTGGTACGCGGCCTACACCGACGAACCGAGCGGCGTGAACACCGAGGAGCCCGCGGACCGGGGCCGGGAGACGAACTTCGTCGCGTACGTGGCGGTCGGGGTCTGGCACCACTACCTCGCCACCGGCGACGACACCTTCGTCGACCGGATGTGGCCGGTCGTCTTCGCGGCGGTCGAGTTCGTACTGGCACTCCAGCAGCCCGGCGGCCAGATCGGCTGGAAACGCGAGGACGACGGCGCTCCGGTCGCGGACGCCCTCCTCACCGGCTCCTCCTCCATCCACCAGGCCCTGCGCTGCGCCCTGGCCATCGCCGAACACCGCGAAGAGCCCCAGCCCGACTGGGAACTGGCCCTCGGCCTGCTGCGCCACGCGATCCGCCACCACCCGGAACGGTTCCTCGACAAGCGCCGCTACTCCATGGACTGGTACTACCCGATCCTCGGCGGCGCCCTCACCGGCCTCGCCGCCAAGGCCCGCGTCGAATCCGACTGGGACCGCTTCGTCGTCCCCGGCCTAGGCGTCCGCTGCGTCCTCCCCAACCCCTGGGTGACCGGCGGCGAAAGCTGCGAACTCGCCCTGGCCCTCTGGGCCATGGGCGAATCCGACCGCGCCGTGGAGATCCTCCAATGGATCCAGCCCCACCTGCGCGCCCCGGACGGCCTGTACTGGACCGGCTACGTCTACGACGACGACGCCGTCTGGCCCGAGGAACGGACCACTTGGACCGCCGCCTCCCTGCTCCTGGCCGTGGCCGCACTGGGCGGGGACGAGGCGACGACGACGGTCTTCGGCGGCGAGGGCCTGCCGAAGGGCTTGGCACCGGACTGCTGCTGACGCTCGGTCAGGGCTCCGAGTCGGCTTTCGAGCACTCGGGCAGGCCGGGGGCGGGGTTCTGGTCAGTGTTCACATCTGCCGCCGGAGCATTGCCCCAATAGCGGTCGCTGTCGTAGTCCGTCCAGTACCAGATGTCGTTGCCTTCCGAGTCGGGAAAGCCATGCCCCCAGCACGAATAAAGGATGGAGGTATTGGTGAGTGTGAAGAGGAGATCGGACTTTTCGTCGCGCTGACGGTACAACTTGACCGCTCGCTTGTCGCCTGTGCAGTAGAGGAACTCGGAACGGACCTTGCACTTGGCGGCGGAGGCGGAGGTGGGCCGGCCGGTGCCAGGTGTTTCGGCAGCGGCCGCCTTCTGCGGCCTTTCATCGCCGTCCCCGCCACCGCCCATCGCAGTCGTGGCGGCGGTGGCCACGCCGAACGCCCCTCCACCGACGGTCGTGATCACAGCCGCGACAAGAGCGACCTTGCCCGCCTCGCTCAGACCGACGAACCACTCCCGCAACCGGCGCAAGCGCCCCCGCCGGGGTGGAGGAACTGGTCCGGGACCCGGGCCGGGGACGGGGTCCGGGTCACTGTTCGGAGATGCCGGCGCCGGGGACAACGAAACCTCCTGGGCCTTCCCATTGGCAGGTCGGGCTCAAGACTGTAGAGGATTCGAGTGACCAGGGCGACAGGGCAAAACCAGTGCGCTAGACGCGACGAATCCGGGCCGCGACCATGTGCCCGACGATCAGGTAAATCACGGCGGGCAGCCCGTAGTTGAGCAGCGTACGCAACCAGTCGGTGCGCATCGTGAAGAGGTCGTACGACCATCCCGCCAGCCAGCGTGCCGCGTCGTGCACAAAGCTGACGAGGTCGTTCGCCCGGTTGGCATCGAGCACGTAGAAGAGAATCCACAACCCGAGGATCAGCGCGGTGACATCCGCGACGACGATCACGGCTGTCGCCGCGCCATTACTCCCCTGACGAAGGCGTTTGGACATAGGGCCCGAGTGACCCGTGAGGAACGTCTCAAACTCGCCCGGCGGCAGGGGAGTTGGGTACGGCGGAGGCCAGGGCCCGCCCGCCTCCCCTGGCAGCCGGCCGGTACCGTCAGGTCCGCCGGTAGTGGACGCGGATCTCCGGGTAGAGCAACGCCTTGTCCTTGATGAGGAATTCGTTGGTTCCTGTCGCTCCGATCCGGGCCGGGTTCTTCTTGAGGCCGGGGCTCATCACGGAGGTACGGCCCTCCTTCAGCGTCTTGTGGTCCTCGGCCCGCCTGTTGTGCCCGAGGTGCGCGAAGTCGGGTGATCCCAGGAGGCCGCGCATCAGCATCAACTGCCGGGGCGGGTGCGTCGCGTCCGTGCACTCGGGGTCCTCGCACTGGGGGCAGGCGAAGTACGTCTGTGCTTTGGAGGCGTTGTCGGCGACGTAGGTGCCCTGGCCGAGCACGCCGTACTTGGGCTTGTCGTCGGTGCCCTTGTTCCGGCCGAGATGGGGCGCCGGTCCGTTCTCGTCGATCAGGTCCATGATGTTGGTACCGGTGCCGTGCCAGAAGAATCCCTCCCCGGCGCTCTGGGGCACGCCGGGCGGCAACTGGGCGGGGCGCTGGTAGCCGGGCTGGACCGAGGTCGACGCCGCGCCGTCGAGGTCGGGCCGGCTTCCGGTGGACCAGGGGATCCGCTCGCTGCGGTCCTTCCCCGATGCCTTCAGCCCCTGTTTGCCGTGCGAGAGCATCGACTGGTGGTAGAGCTGCCGGTTGGTCGCGTACTTCTTCCACAGCGTGGGGTTGGCGCAGACGACGATCTCCACGATGTCCATGTGGGCGCTGCTGGGCGGTGGCGGACCGCCGGGCTTGCCCTCCTGGAGCCGACGGGTGTGGGACGCGCGCTGTTCGTCGGTGATCGCCGGGTCGGTGAGCCGCTTCTCGGACTCCGCCATCCGGGTCGCCTCGGCCTTCGGCGCGGTGACGGGTGCGCGTTCCTGGGAGAGCCGGGCGTAGTTCTCGATGGCGTCCCACACGCGATGGCCGCGGGGCAGGGAGGCCGTGTGGAAACCCCGCCCGCTGTCGGCCCACTGGAGATCGTGCCAGTAGTCCGGGATCTCCTTGCCGAGCGCGGTATTGAGGTCCGGCGGCAGCCCGACCTGCGGCTGCGCCGGGGCCGGGGTATTGCCCGGCGCCCGCTGGACGTGCCCGACGCGCGTCGCGGCGGCCCGCTGGACGAGGCCGGCGGTTTCTCCCCGCGTCATCCCCTGACCGTGTCCGCACCCGGGACCGTGCTGATGCCGGGCCTCGCCGACCGCGCGCGAGACGGCCGCGTTCCCGGCCAGCCGCTGGAGCGAGAGGACACCGTCCGGCCACCCTGGCGCCCGCGCCGGCCGGGACCGCTTCCCAGCCGGACCGCTCCCGCGGTCCGCCTCCTTGCCGCTGTCCTGCGCGCGCACGAGCGCTCCCCTCATCGGTGTATGCGTATCAGCACGAGACTGTCCTCCGGCGTGCCCCTGTCAGGCAGGACCCCGAGGGCACAACTGAGGGCAGAGGGAAGGGCCTTATGACCGTAAGGGAGACGTAAGGGGGCCTGGGAGGGCAGAAGGACTGCCCCTCTTCCGGCACTTGAGGATGTTTCGACGGGCCCTCGCGTGTTTTCGGGCCGCCGTCAGGACGGGCGCCGGGCGTGCGTGCGTATGAGGGGTGCCCTGCCCCGATCCGGACGACCGCCCTCTCTCTACCGCCAGGCCGTCGCCGCCGGCTCTTTCGCCCAGCTGAGCAGCGCCCGCATGGCGGGCTTGGAAGGGGCGATCACGGTGTGGGGGTTGTCGCTCTCGCGGAGGCGGAGGACGCCGCTGCCGTCAGCGGAGACTTCGATGCACGTGGTGTTGCCGTCACTGCTGCTGAAGGAGGATTTCTGCCAGGACAGTTGGGACATGAGGCCGCTTTCTCACAGGATGTAGGCAAGGTGCTGCAAGAGGGTAAACGAATCACGCTCTGTGGGGAACCTTCGTTCGGCCTCGGGCATAAGGGCCGGCAGGGCGACTGATGAGAGGCGCTCGAAGATCATGTTGTACCGATTGAGGTGGCCTTGATCGCCGAAGAAGACGGCCCCCGCGTCGTGTTCCAGGTAGACGGTGTTCAGTTCCGGTGACGCCGCGTGGAAGAGCGTGAACGGTGTTCCCATCGCGGGGAACCTGCTAGATCTGAAGGGCAGGATCTGGATGATGACGTGTGGGAGGCGCGCCACCTCTACGAGGTGGGCCAGCTGTCGTCTCATGGCCGTCGGGTCGACGAAGCCCATGTGGAACGCCGCCTCATGGATGATCGCGTGATAGCGGGCCGGGTAGTCACCGGTGAGGATCTCCTGTCGCTGGAGCCGGAACTCCAGGAAGCGTTCTGTGATGCGCGGGTCACTGCCCTGAGGAGCCGACTCCAGGAGGGCTCGGGCGTATTCGGGCGACTGGAGCAGTCCTGGCAGGTTCACCATGTCGAAGACGCCTTGAGATTCGGATGTGCCCTCCAGCTCGGCCAAGTCGACGGCGCTGCTTGCGACATCACCTCTGTAGTCGGACCACCAACCACGGCCGGTAGCGTCGTTCATGGTCAGTAGGCCCCGGATATAGGGCTCTGATTCAATCCCATAAGCATCCAGCAAGGCGTGCAGCTTGGCTGAGGGGACGGCTGTCCGCCCTGACTCCATGTGCCCCAGGTGCGTGCCGCCGATGCCGGCGCGCTGGCCTGCCTGTGCCGCGGTCATGCCGCTGATGTCACGTAGTCGGCGCAGTTCAAGGCCGATGCGCTGTTGCCGTTGTGACGGGTTGACGCGTAGTCCCATGGCGCTCTCCTAGCATTGGCTCGTTGCGCTGGGGCCGGAACCCGCTCTCGTCACACGATAGAGGGAGGCGCTTATGAAGGTGACGTATTCGATACCTTTTTGCTCTACCTTCTGAAGTGCCTCACCTGGCACCGGCAAAAGCCGGAAGTGAACGGAGCGCCCTAGAAGTTGGCGATGGCGCCTCCGTCAAAACCGGGCCGGGTCCGCCGAGCGGAATGGCGCTGTCCGGCTACTCCTCGCACTCACGGAGGCCGCATCATGTGCCCCACCCCCGCTCTGGCTCCCTCTCTCGACTTCTCCCTCGCATTCCCACCCGATCCGGTGTGGGTCCGTACCTGCCGGGAGACCATTCGTACGTTCACCCGCACGCTAAAGGCCCCCGAGCTCACCGAACTCGCCGTGCTGCTCACTTCGGAGAGCGTTACCAATGCGATCACGGCATGCGCGGGTGGCGGGTGCGCGCACGCCATCACGCTTCACGGCGAGTGGCGGCGTGAGGGTTCGCTCCGCATCCACGTGCGCGACGCGGCACCTGGTGTTCCCGCTGTGCACAGTCCCGCCCCCGATGCCGTGCATGGCCGCGGTATGCACCTCATCGCCACCTGTGCCGCCCGTTGGGGCATCTGTCTCGACGGGCCAGGGCCCGGCAAATCCGTCTGGTTCCAACTGGATGAGCCCGCCAACCCCCGTGGCGGCTCCGGCGGATCGGTGGTACGCGGACCGCATCGCGTCGCCGTATGACTTCCCGTACTGCCGTCAGCGCCGCGCCGCCCGGTGCGGATCGGCTCGAATCGGACCCGTACGGATGTCCTGGGGTCGCGGTAGCGGGGCGGGTGGGCGACCCTGCCAGGGAGTGTGTCCTGATAGCGCCCTGCCTGGAGGTCCGCGGTGTCCGTACGCGTCACGTTGCGCCATGCCGTTATTGCTCTGCTGCTCAGCAGCTTCCTTCTGGTGGGGACGGGCTGCGGGAGTAAGGACAAGGACGGTGGGAGTGGGGCGACGCCGTCGGCCAGTACGTCCGCGGAGCGGCAGAAGTTCGCGAAGACGCGGTTCGTGGCCAATGCGGGGCTGGCGGCGGGGGCGACGTATCAGTGGATTGTGAAGCCGTATCGGAACGGCAAGTTCAAGAAGGGCGCGAACGGGCGCGTCGCAGCCATGGTCAAGGCGGGGCTGGCCGGGGCCTTCACCTATAACCGGTTGAAGGCTGCGAGTGCCAACGCCAAGGGGGATCCGACGCTCTCCAAGGCCGTCGCGCCGCTCGGTGCGGGCATCGCCTCGCTCAAGGGGCTCGGGAGCAAGCTGCGCAGGGGGGAGAGCGTGGACGGGGACGTCGGCTCGTTCCAGAACGTCATCTCCGGCGTCAAGGACGCGGGCAAGGGGGCGGGGGCCGAAGTGACGGACAAGGTTCCGTCGTTCTCGGACGTCAAGAAGGGGTAGCGGGGGCCCTTGTCAGTGGGGCGGTCTATCGTGCCGTCATGACTCTTCTCAGCTTTGACCGGTACTGCGACGAAGTGCTGTCGCAGACCGAGCAGTTGGCGTCGGCCGTGGCGGGCGCGGATCTGACGGCCATGGTGCCGTCCTGTCCGGAGTGGACGCTGGAGCAGCTGCTGCGGCACGTCGGCGGGGCCCACCACCGGGTCGAGGCGATCATCCGGACGCGGGCGACCGCGTTCATTCCGGACGAGCAGATCAGCGGCATAGGCGGGCCCGAGGGCGGGGACGCGGGCGCCATCGCCGACTGGCTGCGGGAGGGCGCCGCCGAGCTGGTACGGACGCTGCGCGCCACGGAGCCCGACGCCGAGGTGTGGGTGATCTTCGGTTCGGGGCCCGCGTCCTTCTGGGCCCGGCGCATGGTGCACGAGACGGTCGTCCACCGCGCGGACGCGGAGCAGACCGTGGGCGTGGAGTTCACCGTGGACGGGGCGGTCGGGGCCGACGCCATCGACGAGTGGCTCCAGATCTGCGCCATGCCGCAGCTCATGGAGGCACGGCCCGAGCTGCGCGAGCTGCTCGGCTCCGGGCGCACCCTGCACTTCCACGGCACCGACGCCGGGCCCGCGACCGAAGCCGAGTGGCTCGTCGACCTCACCGGCGATGCCATAGCCGTCCGGCGCGCCCACGAGAAGGCCGCCGTCGCGGTGCGGGGCCCCATCGGTGACGTACTCCAGGTCGTCTACCGCCGGCAGCCGGTCTCCGCGGGGCGCGTCGAGGTGCTCGGCGACGCGAAGCTGCTCGACTTCTGGCTGGAACGCGTCAAGTTCGGATGAGGAGCGGGGGAGGGGGAGTGAGTGAGCCGCGGGTCCCGGGGGACGGTTCTTCTATGCTCGGGTGACCGCTGACTAGGGGGAACGCCCGAGCATGACCACGTCGAGCAGGACCACGCCGACAACGACCGCCGCACGCCGTACGGCCCCGCGCCGCCGCCTCCTGGCCTGCGCCCTGCCGCTAGTACTGGCGCTCACCGCCTCCTGTACGAGCGCGGGTCATCAGGAGAAGTCCGCGACCGCCGGGGCCCCCGGCGTCGGGGACCCGCTCTTCCCCGGCCTCGGCAACGGCGGCTACCACGTCCGGCACTACGGCCTCACGCTCGACTACGAGCCCGACGGCAACCGCCTCAAGGGCAAGGCGGTGATCACGGCCCGCTCCACCCAGCCGCTCAGCGCGTTCAACCTGGACCTCAAGGGGCTGAAGGTGCGGAGCGCGAGCGTCGACGGGAAGGCGGCCCGTACGGCCCGCGCGGGCGCCGAGCTGACGGTGACGCCGGAGACGGCCGTCGGCAAGGACCGCGAGTTCACGACGACCGTCGTCTACGACGGCGTCCCGGAGACGATCGAGGGCGCCGACGGCTCGAAGGAAGGGTGGATCGAGACGTCCGACGGCGCGGTGGGGCTCGGCGAGCCATCCGGGTCGATGACCTGGTTCCCGGGCAACCACCACCCCTCGGACAAGGCCGCCTACGACATCGCCGTCACCGTGCCCAAGGGCCTCACCGCCGTCTCCAACGGCGAGCTGAAGCGCAAGGAGACCAAGGGCGACCGCACCACCTTCGCCTGGCACAACGGCGAACCCATGGCCGGCTACCTCGCCACCGTCGCCGTCGGCGACTTCGACGTCGCCACCTCGAAGTCCGGCGACACCTCCGTCTACGTCGCCACCGACCCCAAGGAGGCCGAGACCGAGGACGACGACAGCATCGACGTGCCCGGCACCGTCGACGAGGTCCTCGACTGGGAGCGCGGCCTCTTCGGCCCGTATCCCTTCAGCAGCGCGGGCGCGATCGTCGACCACCTCCCCGGCCTCGACTACGCCCTGGAGACCCAGACCAAGCCGTACTTCGACTCGGCGCCCGACGAATCCCTCGTGGTGCACGAGCTGGCCCACCAGTGGTTCGGCAACTCCGTCACCCCGCGCACCTGGCGCGACATGTGGCTGAACGAGAGTTTCGCGACGTACGCCGAGTGGATGTGGGAGGAGAAGTCGGGCGGGCGCTCCACGGACCAGATCTTCTCGGACTTCTACGACGGCACCGACGACGAGAGCGACGGCATCTGGGCCTTCCCGCCCGCCGATCCGCCCTCGGGGGCCGAGGTCTCCGACTCGCCGGTCTACGGCCGGGGCGCCATGGTCCTGCACAAGGTGCGCAAGGCCGTCGGCGACAAGGTCTTCTTCGCGACCGTACGGGCCTGGGTCAAGGACCACCGGCACGGGAACGCCGACACCGCGCAGTTCATCCGGCACTGCGAGGAACAGTCCGGCAAAGACCTCGGCGGCGTCTTCGACACCTGGCTGCGGGCCAAGGGGAAGCCGTCATCCGCCGACGCCTGATGTCCTGAGCGATGCGCGGCGCACGATGCGCGACGCACGATGCGCGACGCACGATGCGCGACGCACGATGCGCGACGCACGATGCGCGACGCACGATGCGCGACGCACGATGCGCGGGGCCCCGGCCCGCATCACTCGGTCGGCACCTTGTGGACCGCGGTGTCGTCGGGGTCCAGTCGGCGTCCGTCCGCGGACAGCACCTCCAGTGCGCGCAGCGGGCGTTCCTGCCTGCGGTCGACCAGCTGTGAGTGCGGTTCGCCGGGGGCGAAGAAGTTCCCTTCGCCCCACTGCCGCAGCGCCACGATGACGGGGAACAGGGCTCTGCCCTTCGGCGTCAGTACGTACTCGCGGTAGGCGCTGCCGTCCGAGGCGGGGACGGTTTCGAGGACACCGCCCGCGACGAGGCCGCGCAGCCGCGCCGTGAGGATGTTCTTGGCCACGCCGAGGCTGCGCTGGAACTCCCCGAACCGCCGGCTTCCGTCGAAGGCGTCCCGCACGATCAGCAGGGACCACCAGTCGCCGATCGCGTCCACGGACCGGGCTACGGGGCAGTCGCTGTCGTCGAAGCGCGTCCTGGTGACCATGGCGTCCCTCACTCTCCTCATGACGGTTGCAACATGCTACCAAGGCGGCTACTTTCCTTTCTGGTAGCAAGATGAAACCAGATGCGTGGAGGGGCGCCGATGTCGGGCAAGGCCAAGGCCAAGGGTGAGGGCAAGCTCAAGGGCGATAGTGATGGCGCGACTGTGATGCGACGGGCCGAACCCCGAAGCGGAGACGGCCCCGCGCCCGCCCTGCCCCGCGGCCTCGTCGCGCTGTTCGCCGTCGCCTGCGGCGCCGCCGTGGCCAACGTCTACTTCTCCCAGCCGCTCCTGGTGACCATGGGCCACGACCTCGCCATGAGCCCGGCCCTCGTCGGCGGCGTCGTCACCCTCACGCAGGTCGGATACGGACTGGGGCTCTTCTTCCTCGTGCCGCTGGGCGACGTGGCCGACCGCAGACGGCTCATCGTCGCCCAACTGCTGCTCCTGGTAGTCGCGTTGATCGTGGTGGCCGCCGCCCCCACGGCTGCGGCACTGCTCGCGGGCATGGCCGCGATGGGGCTGCTCGCCGTCGTCACGCAGACGCTGGCGGCCTTCGCGGCGTCACTGGCCCCGCCCGCCGGGCGCGGCCGCGTCGTCGGCCTGGTCACCAGCGGCGTGGTCACCGGCATCCTGCTCGCCCGCACCGCGTCCGGCCTGCTGGCCGACCTCGCGGGCTGGCGCTCCGTCTACCTCGCCTCCGCGTCGCTCACCGCACTGCTCGCCCTGGTCCTGCACCGCGTACTGCCCCGGCACAGCGGCGCCTCGCCGACGACCGCCCTGCGCTACGGCCAACTCCTGCGCTCCACGGTCACCCTGTTCGCACGGGAGCGGCTGCTGCGGCTCCGGGCCCTGTTCGGACTGCTGATCTTCGCCGCCTTCAGCACCCTCTGGAGCAGCGTCGCGCTACCGCTCAGCGAACCCCCGTACTCCCTGTCCCACAGCGCGATCGGCGCGCTGGGCCTGATCGGCGTCGCCGGCGCCCTGGCCGCGACCGCGGCGGGCCGCCTCAACGACCGCGGACTCTCCGGGCGGACCACCGGCATCGCCCTGGCCCTGCTCACCGCCGCGTGGCTGCCCCTGGCCTTCACCCGCACCTCGCTCTGGGCCCTGATCGTCGGGGTCGTCCTGCTCGACCTCGCCGTGCAGGCGGTCCACGTCACCAACCAGACCCTGATCTACGCGCTGCACCCGGTCGCGGGCAGCCGCCTGATCGGCGGATACATGGTCTTCTACTCCATCGGCAGCGCCACCGGCGCCATCGCCGCTACCTCCCTCTACGCGGCGGCGGGCTGGGGCGCGGTCTGCGCGCTGGGCGCCGCGTTCAGCTGCGCCGGGCTGGCGCTCTGGGCATTCACCCGGCGCGGCGGGCAGGGACCGGCCGCCGCCCCGGCCTCGTAAGCTCGACCGGCCCCGTACGAGCGTCCGCCACGGACCTTGCTCAGCCGTACGAGCGTCCGCCACGGTCCCCGCTCAGCCGTACGGGCGTCCGCCACGGACCCGCTGTACGGGCGGCCCGGCTGTACGACCGTCCCGGCCCCCGAGCGCCCCGGCCTCCACACGCCCCGGCCCCGCTCAGCTGTTCAGCTCCGCGAGCACCCGCAGCGTCGCCGGGTCCGGGGCCGTGACCAGGAGGTCCGTGACCGGGCCCGCGCGCCACAGCTCCAGCCGCTCCGCGATCCGGGCGCGCGGGCCGACCAGCGAGATCTCGTCGGCGAACGCGTCCGGCACGGCGGCTATCGCCTCGTCGCGGCGGCCTTCCCCGAACAGTTCCTGTACCCGCCGGGCCGCCTCCCCGTACCCCATCCGGGCCATGAGGTCGGCGTGGAAGTTGCGGGTCGCGTGGCCCATGCCGCCGATGTAGAAGCCCAGCATCGCCTTGACCGGCAGCAGCCCTTCGGCGACGTCGTCGCAGAGTCGGGCCTGGGCCATGGGCGCGACCAGGAAGCCGGGCGGCGCCTCGGCGAGGGCCGGCGCGTACACGTCGGCGCGCGCCGGGGACCAGTACAGCGGCAGCCAGCCGTCGGCGATGCGCGCCGTCTGCGCGATGTTCTTGGGGCCCTCCGCGCCGAGCAGTACGGGCAGGTCCGCGCGGAGCGGGTGGGTGATCGGCTTGAGGGGCTTGCCGAGCCCGGTGGCGTCGGGGCCCCGGTACGGGTGGGGGTGGAAGCGCCCGGCCGACTGGACCGGGGCCTCGCGCCGCAGGACCTGCCGGATCACGTCCACGTACTCGCGCGTCGCGGTCAGCGGGCTCTTGGGGAACGGGCGCCCGTACCAGCCCTCCACGACCTGCGGGCCCGACAGCCCGAGGCCGAGCAGCACCCGGCCCCCGCTGAGGTGATCGAGCGTCAGCGCGTGCATGGCGGTGGCCGTGGGCGTACGGGCGGCCATCTGCGCGATGGCCGTGCCGAGCCTGATCCGCGTGGTGTGCGCGGCGAACCAGGTCAGCGCGGTGAAGGCGTCCGAGCCCCAGGACTCGGACGTCCAGAGCGAGTGGTATCCCAAGTCCTCGGCCAGCCGGGCGAGTTCGAGGTGGCGGGGGTCGGGGCCGCGCCCCCAGTAGCCGAGTGCGAGGCCGAGCCGCATGGTGTGCCCTCCACGGTCGCCGTTGCTGACGCCGGGTGTAGCTGACGCTGCGTCAGTTCAATGCGTCGTGACTGTACGGGCCGGGGCACGGACTAGGCAACGCCCCCAGCGCGGGACGCCCCCGCCCGGCCCTTGCCACCCGGCGAGCCCGCCCGGCCCATACCCCCTGAGAGCCCGGGCAACGCAACGGCCCCCCGCCCGCGAGTGCGGGCGAGGGGCCGGAGGTGCGATGTGCGCGGTGTCGGCCGTCAGCCGCGCTGGATGCCCGTGGTGTCCTGGAGGACGCCGCGGCGGCCGTCCTGCGTCTGGGCGACGAGCGCCTGACCGCGCTGGTCCACCGCGAGGTACCAGGTGCCGGGCGCGAGCTCAGCGATCGGCGTGGGCGCGCCGTCCTCCCCGTACAGCGGACGGGCGACCGGTACCGCGAACCAGAACGGGGCGAACTCCGGACCGGGCTGCGCCGCGGCGGGCTGCTGCTGCGCGGCCGGGCCCGGCTGCTGCTGGGCGGCCATCGGCTGACCGCCCTGGCTGTGCTGCTGCGGGCCGGGCTGGGCTCCGTACGGCTGCTGGCCGCCGGGCTGCGCGCCGTATGGGGAGGGGCCGCCGGGCTGGCCGGCGGCCGGGCCGGGGTAGCCGTACCCCGGGTTCGGGCCCACGCCGTACGGGGACGGCTTCGGGGCCGCGGCCGGCAGCAGGCCCGCCTTCAGCGCCGGGAGGCGCGGCGTGAGCACGGCCGCGGCGGCGAGCGCCAGGGTCGCGATCACGGTGAGGATGGAGCCGATGCCCGCCGAGGCGTGCTTGGGGGAGACCAGCAGGGACCAGATCGCGGACCAGGCCGCGGCCACCGTGAGGGCCGCGCCCCACTGGTCGAGGGAGAGCCCCGCGAGCTTGCGGCCGGTGGGCTGAAAACGCGCGGCGATGATAAGGATCGCGCCGATCAGGCCGGTCAGGATCACCGACGGAAGCACCAGGAAAAGCTCGTCCGTCGACCACGCGTTGGGGAGATCGAGCTTGTCGCAGAACCTGCCGCAGTTGTCGACGGAGTAGTAGTCGAGGAACGAGGCGATGAACAGCAACACCGCTGCTCCGATCACCACGCCGTCGCCTCTAGTGAGGGAGCGGATGTTCACCTGAAATCCTTTGTCGGTCTCGTCGGTCTTCTTTGTCGCTGTCGCCGGAACGCGAGGTGCGAGGGCGCGGGGGTGGCCCCCCATCGTACGGGTGAACATATCCCCTGGATGGTCGGGGCGTCCTCATCGTTTCACCCCTGTGACACGGTCGTGGCCTGCCGGTCCTTAGGGCCTGTAGCAGGCTTTGAGCGGCCCGGGGCAGGCTTTGAACAGCCTGCTGCGGGTATTGAGCGGCCCGCCGCGGGCATTGGGCGGCCCGCCGGGCCCGCCGTAGGCATTGAGCGGCCTGCTGCGGGCTCCGACGGGCCGGTCGCGGGCCTTAGGCGGCGGGCCTTACCGCGCCAAGAAGTCCGTAATGCCGTCCGAGATACCGCGTGCCGCTTTTTGCCGCCACTTCGCGTCGATGAGTTCGGCGGCGTCCTTGGGATCACGCATATTGCCGCATTCAATGAACACCTTCGGCACGGTGGAGAGGTTGAGACCGCCCAGGTCATCGCGGACATTCAGGCCGCTGCCGGCGGCGATGTAGTTGGCCGGGCGGCTGCCTGTCGCGCGGCTGAACTTACCGGCAATACGCTCGCCCAGTACTCGGGACGGACCGACGATGGCTGAAGTATCGGCGCCGTCCTGCTTGACGGCCGCGGGCAGAATGACGTGAAATCCGCGGTTTCCGACAGTGGAACCGTCCGCGTGCACGGAAACCGACGCGTCGGCGTGTGCCGCGTTCCCGATTCTCGCCCGCTCGTCCACGCACGGCCCGAACGGCCGGTCGGCGTCGTGAGTGAGCTTGACCTTGGCGCCCCGCGCTTCGAGGAGCGTACGCATCCGGTGCGCGACGTCGAGGGTGAAGGCGGCCTCGGCGTAACCGGCCTCCGTGGCGGTGCCGGTGGTGTCGCACGCCTTGTGGCCCTTGCCCGCTTGGACGGCGCGCGCTATTTCGGCGGTGTGGTCGCGGTTGCGGGGGTTGTGCCCAGGGTCGATGACGACGACTTTCCCCGTGAGGGGGCGCGCTCCGGAGGGCGCCCCCGGGCGGGCCGCCGCCGCGCTCGCCGCAGGCCGCTTCGCGTCGTCCTCGGCGCTGTCGCCGCCGGCCGCCGCGTCCCACGCCAGCCAGCCGGCGAAACCGATCGGTATGAGCACGGCCAGCCCTGCGGCGAGGGGGCCGACTCTGGGGCGGCGGGGCGCGGGGGTAGGTCTGCCGTTCGACACGCGGGCGATGCTAACGCCTCCCCCCTCGGCATTCGCCTCGCGGCCGCGTCCGGCACGTCATCAGCGGCCGTACGGCGCACGCGCTCTGGCCCGTACGGCGCATACGGCGTGGTCCGTACGGCGCAGTACGGGCGGGGGGGGATCGCGGGGCGTGGTCCGGCGCCGTACGTGCGAGCCGCCCGTACGGGCACGGCGTGCGCGGTGTGCGCCGCGACCGTGCCCGTACAGCTCATATGCCCTGGCCCGTGCGGCGCAGTACGTGCAGCGAGCGGGTCGCCGAGACCTCGGTGAACGCGCCGGATTCCAGGGCGCGGCGGTAGACCCGGTACGGGGCCTGGCCGCCGTCGGCCGGGTCGGCGAAGACGTCGTGGATGACGAGCGTGCCGCCGGGCGCGAGGTGCGGGGCCCAGCCCTCGTAGTCGCCGGCGGCGTGTTCGTCGGTGTGGCCGCCGTCGATGAAGACGAGCCCGACGGGCGCGGCCCAGAGGACGGCGACCTGCGGGGAGCGGCCGACGACGGCGACGACGTGCTCTTCGAGCCCGGCGGCGTGCAGGGTGCGGCGGAAGGCGGGGAGGGTGTCCATACGGCCGACCTCGGGGTCGACGACGTCGGGGTCGTGGTACTCCCAGCCCGGCTGCTGCTCCTCGCTGCCGCGGTGGTGATCGACCGTCACGGCGGTCACCCCGGCGCCCCGCGCGGCGTCGGCGAGCAGGATGGTCGAGCGCCCGCAGTACGTACCGACCTCGACCAGCGGCAGGCCGAGCCGGGCCGCCTCCTCGGCGGCGGCGTGCAGGGCGAGCCCCTCGTCGAGGGGCATGAAGCCCTTCGCCGCCTCGAAGGCGGCGAGAATCTCGGGCTTGGGCGCCATGGTGTCCTCCTGCGGGTGGGGCGGCGGTCGCGGCGGTCTCTCGACGGCCCATCGTGCCGGATCGCCTGCGGCACGACGAGCCGGGGCCGGGGCCGGGGCAGGACCGGGGGCGGGGCCGAGGGGGCGCGGGCCGGGGTGCGGAGGGGCGTGTCGCGTCTGATGTTCCGATGTGCGGTGCGGAGTCGTGAAGTGAGCGTAAAGGAGCAGTAGTTGCGCGAGTGGTGGTCATAACCGGACATGTCGGTGGAGATGGGGTCCGGAAGTGCTCCAATAGCCCCACCCCGAGAGGGAGCCCGGCCCTCGGGCGAGCTTCCGGGCGCGCGGGGTGAGCCGTCGCTCTCGCTGATCGGAAAATGAGCATGTCATGCGAGGTGAGGCATCGGTGATGTCGCAGGAGACGCTGCTGGGCAGTGCGGGCGGACACGAGCTGCTCCGGGGGGTGGTGGAGTCCTCCCACGACGCGATCCTCATCAAGACCCTCGACGGGCAGATCGCCTTCTGGAACGCCGCCGCGCAGCGCCTGTACGGGTACAGCGCCGTCGAGGCCGTCGGCCGGCACGTCGGCATGCTGGTGCCGCCGGAACTCAAGGACGAGGAGGCCGGGCTGCTGGAGCGGATCGGCCGGGGCGAGCGGATCGAGCACTACGAGACCCGGCGGGCCGCCTGCGACGGCCGGCTGCTGGACGTCGACGTGACCCTGTGGCCGGTACGCACCCGGGACGGCTCCGTCACCGCCGCCTGCTCGATCACGCGGGACATCACCGACCGCAAGCGGGCCGAGCGGGAACTGGCCGAACTGCACCAGCAGCGGCGGCACATCTCGCTCGCGCTGCAGCTGATGGGCGGCTCCGAGGTGATCCCCGGCACCATGGCGGCCAGCCGCTATCTCCCCTCGACCCGGGGTCAGGGGGTCGGCGGCGACTGGCTCGACCTGATCGACCTGGGCGGCGGGCGGGTCGGCGTGATCATCGGGGATGTGATGGGGCGCGGCCTGGACGCGGCCGTCGTGATGGGGCAGCTGCGCTCGGCGGCCAGGGCGCTGGCCCTGGCCGGGGTCGCGCCGTGCGACCTGATCCAGGCGCTGGACACGTTCACCTGCGGGATGCCGGAACAGTTCGTCACCTGCGTCTATCTGGAGGCGGACCCCGGCCGCGGCACGGTGACGGCCTGCTCGGCCGGGCATCTGCCGGTGCTGCTCGTCGCGCCGGACGCGACGGTCGAGCCGCTGGCCGTCCCGACCGGCACCCCGCTGGGGGTGGGCGGGCTGCCGCACCAGCAGGTGAGCCTGACGATCCGGGCCGGGACGACCCTGGTCCTCTACACCGACGGGCTGGTGGAGACCCCGCGCAGCGACATCGACGCGCAGTTGGCGGTGCTGACCGCGACGCTGCGGGACGTCTTCGCCCCCGCCGTGAGCCTGGAGGCCGCCGCGGACCGGGTGCTGAACACGCTGCTGCCGGACACCGCCGCGTACGCCGACGATGTGACCCTGCTGCTGGTCGGCTTCCCCGCGGCCCCGCTCGCGACGGCCTCGCTGGAACTGGCCGGCGAGCGGGCCTCGGTGCCGGCCGGGCGGCGGTTCCTGCTGCGGGTGCTGCGGGAGTGGGGGCTCGCGGCGCTGGAGGACACGGCGCCGCTGCTGGTCTCGGAGCTGCTGACCAACGCCGTCTGCCACGCGGGGGGCCCGATCGGCCTCCGGATGTGGCTCAGCGACCGGGAGCTGGGAGTGGAGGTCAGCGACGGCAGCTCGCCCCGGCCGCGGGCGCGGCTCGCGGCGGCGACGGAGGAGTGCGGGCGCGGCCTGATCCTGGTCGAGGCGCTCGCCGACGCCTGGGGCACCCGGCCCGAGGTCACCGGCAAGGCGGTCTGGTTCACCATGCGGACGGCTCCCGACGCGGCGGAGTGCGCGGTGTCCTGCTGATCGGGGCGTCGTCGCTTGAACGGCGGCGGGGTGGTGAGGGGCGCCGCCTCCCCCGTGGCCGGTGCGTCCGAGCCCGAAAGCCGAGCCCTCCAAGGGAGCTGCCGCCCGGCCTTCCCTGCCGCCCGGCCTTCCCTGGCGACCGACCTTCCTCGTAACTGCCCTTCCCCGTAACTGACCTACCCCGTAACTGACCTTCCGTCAGAATGAAACGTGTTCTAGTCTGCGCGCATGGGCATCGGAATCACGCAAGAGCAACGCGAATTGGCGCAGGCCGTCCGCGGCTGGATCGCCCGCGCCGTGCCGCCCGAAGAGGTGCGCAAACTCCTCGACGCCCCCGGCGGCGACGCCGGACGGCCCGCGTGGTGGGCCGGGCTCGCCGAACTCGGGCTGCTCGGACCGCACTTGCCGCACGAGTGCGGGGGCGACGGCGGCGAACTGCTGGACCTGGCGGTGGTCCTGGAGGAGACCGGCCGGGCCGCGCTCCCCGGCCCGTACCTGCCCACCGTGCTCGCCTCGACCCTGCTGAACGCGGGGGACCGCCCCGACCTCGCCCGCACCCTCGTCGACGGGAAGCGCGCCGCGGCCGTCGCCCTCGGCGCCGGTTCGCTGACGGCCGTCGCGACCGGCGACGGCTACGTACTCGACGGCACCGCCCCGCCCGTGCTCGGCGGTGCGGACGCCGACCTGATCCTCCTGACCGCCGAGGCCGCCGACGGCCCGCTGTGGCTCGCCGTCGACGCCCGGACGCTGACCGTACGGGCCCAGGACAGCGCCGACGCCACCCGGCCCACCGCCGAGGTCACGGCCGCGGGGACCGCCGTGCCCGCCGGGCGGACCGTGGCCGTGGACGGCGCGCTCGTCCGCGACCTCGCCGCCGTCCTGTTCGCCGCCGAGGCGTGCGGCACCGCGGACTGGGCGCTGGCGACCGCCGCCGAGTACGCGAAGGTCCGCGAGCAGTTCGGCCGCCCCATCGGCCAGTTCCAGGCCGTCAAGCACCTCTGCGCCGACATGCTCGTACGCACCGAACAGGCCCGCGCCCTCACCTGGGACGCCGCCCGCGCGATGGACGCGGAGCCCGGCGCGCGGGCCCTGACGGCGGCCCTCGCGGCGGCCACCGCGCTGGACGCCGCGTACAGCTGCGCCAAGGACTGCATCCAGATACTCGGCGGCATCGGCTTCACCTGGGAACACGACGCCCACCTCTATCTGCGCCGCGCCACCGTCGCCCGCCAGCTGCTCGGCCCCGGCTCGACCCACCGGCTGCGCGCCGCCCGCCTCGCCGCCGACGGGGCCCGCCGCGAACTGCGCCTGGAACTGCCCCCGGAGGCCGACGCCCACCGCGCGCGGGCGCGCACCGCCATCGAGGCCGCCCGCGGCCTCGACCCCGCCGCCGCCCGCCGCGCCCTCGCCCCCGCCGGCTACGCCGCCCCGCACCTGCCGCCGCCGTACGGGCTCGGCGCCGGCCCCGTACAACAGCTGGCCGTACAGCAGGAACTGAAGGCGGCTCAGGTCAAGGTGAGCGACCTCGGCATCGCCACCTGGGTGGTGCCCTCCCTCATCGCCCACGGCTCCGAGGCGCAGCGCGACCAATACCTGCCGCCGACGCTCCGCGGCGAGGTGCTGTGGTGCCAGCTGTTCTCCGAGCCGGGCGCCGGCTCCGACCTCGCCTCGCTGCGCACCAAGGCCGTACGCACGGAGGACGGCTGGCGGATCAGCGGCCAGAAGGTGTGGACGTCGGCCGCCCAGTGGGCGCACTACGGCATCCTGCTGGCCCGTACCGACCCCGACGCCCCCAAGCACAAGGGGCTGACCTACTTCGTCGTCGACATGAAGCGGACCGAGGGCATCGACATCCGGCCGCTGAAGGAGATCACCGGGGACTCCCTCTTCAACGAGGTCTACTTCGACGACGCGCTGCTGCCGCCCGACGCCGTGGTCGGCGAGGTGGGCGACGGCTGGCGGGTCGCCCGCCACACCCTGGGCAACGAACGCGTCCACATGGCCGACCAGCTCACCTTCGACACCGGCCTGGAGACGCTGATCGCGCGGACCGGGGACGCCGACGGATCGGTGCGCGAACGGGTCGGCGCGCTCGCCGCCGAGGCCCACGCGCTCGCCTGCATCGGGCTCCGTACGACCCTCCAGCAGACCCTGGGCCTGGAGCCCGGCGCGGGCGCCAGCATCCGCAAGCTCGTCCAGACCCCGCACCAGCAGAAGGTCGCCGAACTCGCCCTGGAACTCCTCGGCCCGCAGGGCGCGGTGCGCGAGGGGCCGGGCGAGCGGGCCCTGCACGGCTTCCTGATGTCCCGCTGCCTGACCATCGCGGGCGGCACGACGCAGGTGCAGCTCAACGTCGTCGCGGAACGGCTGCTCGGCCTGCCGCGCGACCCGGAGCCCCGCCCCCTGATCTGAGGAGCTAGCCGTATGAAGGCGTACATCGTCGGCGTCGGGATGACGAAGTTCGAGAAGCCCGAGAGCCGGGACTGGCAGTACTGGGACATGGCCGAAGAAGCGGGCTCCAAGGCGCTCGCCGACGCCGGGATACCGTACGGGCTCGTCGAGCAGGTGCCCGTCGGCTACTGCTACCAGGGCTCGACCGCCGGACAGCGCGCGGCCTACGGGCTCGGCCTGACCGGCGTCCCCGTCTACAACGTCAACAACAACTGCGCGACCGGCGCCACGGCGCTGATGCTGGCCCGCCAGTTCGTCGAGGCGGGCGTCAACGACTGCGTGCTCGCGCTCGGCTTCGAGAAGATGAAGAAGGGCGCGCTCGGCGGCGGCGCGGACGGCGGCGACTTCAAGACCTCGCCCGTGGCCCGGCACTACGGCGTCATGGCCGCCCGGCACGGCTTCGAGCAGACCCCGCCCACCGCCCAGATCTTCGGCAACGCCGCCCGCGAGCACATGGAGCGGTACGGCACCACCGCCGAACAGCTCGCCGCCGTCGGCGCGAAGAACCACCGGCACTCGACGGGCAACCCCAACGCCCAGTTCCAGGAGGCCTATTCGGTGGACGAGGTGCTGGCGGCCAGGACCATCCACCGGCCGCTGACCAAGCTCCAGTGCTCCCCGACCTCCGACGGGTCGGCCGCCGCCGTCGTCGTGTCCGAGCGCTTCGCCGCCGAACACGGCCTGATGGAACGGGCGGTGGAGATCAGCGCCCAGGCCATGACCACGGACACCGAGGAGAGCTTCGCCTCCGGCTCGTGCGTCGACGTCGTCGGCAAGCCCATGTCGCGGGCGGCGGCCCGGCAGGTCTACGAGCGCTCCGGGCTCGGCATCGAGGACGTCGACGTGATCGAGCTGCACGACTGCTTCTCCGTCAACGAGCTGATCACCTATGAGGCGTTGGGGATGTGCGCGGACGGCGAGTCCGGCAAGCTCGTCGCCGACGGCGCGACGACGTACGGCGGCCGATGGGTCGTCAACCCGTCCGGCGGGCTGATCTCCAAGGGCCACCCGCTCGGCGCGACGGGCCTCGCACAGGCCGCCGAACTGGTCTGGCAGCTGCGCGGCGAGGCGGGCCCCCGCCAGGTCGAGGGCGCGCGTACCGGCCTCGCGCACAACATCGGGCTGGGCGGCGCGGCCGTGGTCACGCTGCTGCGCAAGCCGTAGCGGCCGCGCGTACAGGGCCGAAAAACGCACGGCATGCCGTACGCCCCGGCCCACCCGAAATCGGGAGGCGGGGGCGTACGGGGATCGCGGGGCGCGGGCGGCGTACGGTCGTGTGCGGCGTACAGGCCGTGTGCGGCGTACGAGCCGCGGCCGGCGTCAGCCCGCGCCGCGGGTCAGCACCAGGCCGGGGCCCGCCCGATGTTGCGGATGTAGCGGGCGGAGGACCACCCGTACGTACCGTCGCTGAGCAGGTACCAGCGCGGGTTGCCGCGGATGTTCTGGCCGTTGACCTTGCACACGATGTGCACGATCTGGCCGTACTTGTGCTTGCCGATCACCTTGTAATGGGTGCTCGGTCCGGTGCGGACCAGCAGGCCGGTCTTGGCGATGACGCGCCCCTTGTACGGGGCGTGGCCGTCGCCCGCCGGGGCGGCGATGGCGGGGCCGACCGCGGTGGCGGCGGCGAGGGCGCCGGTGGCGGTCACGAGGGCGAGCTTGCTGAGCTTCGACTGCGGAAACATCTGCTTCCTCCTGCGAAGGGACATCCCAACGGGATGGAACGGGGAGCCGGGGCGTTCGGGGACGCATGGCCGGGGCCGCGCCGCGCTGCCGCGGCGTGGTGGCCTTTCTCCGGCTGTGAGTGCGGTCCATCCCTTATGAGATGTACTGCGTGCCTCACGCGCCTCACGCTAAATATGTGGCTCTATGTCCGCAACTCGTCACTGTGTGCGGTTGCCTGCCTGGCGCCCCTCCGGAACCCCGCAGCCCTTTGCGCCCAACTAGAGCCAGCCGTTCTGGCGGGCCGTGCGCACTGCCTCCATCCGGTTGCGGGTCCCCGTCTTCCCGATCGCCGCGGAGAGGTAATTGCGCACGGTCGCGGGGGACAGATGCACCCGGCCCGCGATGTCGGCGACGGTCGCCCCGTCCACCGCCGCCGCCAGCACATCCCGCTCGCGCTGCGTGAGCGGATTGGGCCCCGCGCTCAGCGCCGCCGCCGCCAGCGCCGGATCGATGACCCGCTCACCCGCCAGCACCCGCCGGATCGCCGCCGCCAGTTCCTCCACCGGCCCGTCCTTCACCAGGAACCCGCTGGCCCCGGCCTCCATCGCCCGGCGCAGGTACCCCGGACGGCCGAACGTGGTCAGAATCAGCACCCGGCACTCCGGCAGCGCCCCGCGCAGCTCGGCGGCGGCGTCCAGCCCGCTGCGCCCCGGCAGCTCGATGTCGAGCAGCGCGACGTCCGGCCGTACGTCCTTGGCCGTGGGCAGGATCTCGTCCCCGTTCGAGACCTGGGCGACGACCTCGATGTCGTCCTCAAGGCCGAGCAGCAGCGCGAGCGCGCCCCGCATCATCCCCTGGTCCTCGGCGAGCAACACCTTGGTCACCTTGGCCACCTCGGTCATGTGGTCCGGGCCTCCTGGGTCCTGTTCTCGGTCGTGTTCTCGGTCCTGCTCTTCGTCGATGCCGAACGGTCGTCGTCCGCGTCTTCGTCCGCGTCCACCGGCAGTTCCGCCACCAGACGATAACCGCGACGCCCGGCGGACCCGCTGGTCAGGGAGCCCCCCGCGGCGGCCAGCCGTTCGGTGAGCCCCTTGAGGCCCGTACCGCGAGCGGTGTCGGGCGAGGCGGCCGGGCCGCGGCCGTCGTCGGTGATCTCCAGGTGGACGCCGTCGGGCTTGCCGCGGACCTCCACCGAGCAGTTGGCCGCGCCGCTGTGCCGCACGACGTTGGTGACGCCCTCGCGCACCACCCAGCCCAGCAGCGCCTCGGTCTGCGGCGCCAGCGGCGGGCCGGACTGGGTGATCCGGGTGTCGATGCCGGAGGCTTCCAGGAGGGAGCGGGCGCGGTCGAGTTCCGTGGTCAGGCTGCCCTCGCGGTAGCCGGAGACGGCCTCGCGGATCTCGGTGAGCGCCTGCCGGCCGACGGCCTCGATGTCGGCGGCCTGGCCGAGCGCGGCGTCCAGGTCGCGGGGCGCCAGGCGGCGTACGGCCTCGGCCTTGACGACGATCACGGACATGGTGTGGCCGAGCAGGTCGTGCAGGTCGCGGGAGAAGCGGAGCCGCTCCTGTTCGACGGCGCCGCGCGCCAGTTCCTCGCGGGTGTCGCGGAGCTGACGCACGGCCTCGAAGAGGGAGATGACCATGGCGATGACCACGCCGGAGAGCAGAGTGCCGTACCCCATGAGCGCCGCTTCGCTCCCGTCGCCGAATATTCCGGTGATGGCCCCGGCCGAGCCGGAGAAGATCATCATTGTGAGGCCCAGGGCGCGCTGCGTGCCGCGCAGCGTGACGCCCGCGCTGACCGCCAGCAGGAGGAAACAGTGGGTCCACTGGGATCCGTAGCCGATGGCGAGGGGGTAGGCGGCCGCGGCCTCGACGGCGAGCAGGCTTCGGGCCAGGTGGGAGTGGCGACGCTCGTCGAAGCCCAGGGTGACGGTGCCGGCGTAGCAGCCGGCGAAGATCAGCAAGCCCGCGGCGGCGAGCCAGGGCAGCGGCGGCTCGCCCTCGGCGACGTCGATGGCGTTCCCGCTGAGGATGAAGAGCCAGGGCAGGAGGGCCCACCTGTTCGGCGCCTTGCGCGGGACGTTGGCCAAGATGTCGCTCATGCCCACGACCCTACGTATCCGGCCGTGAGCTGCGTAGATGCGGATGTCCGGGGTCGGCCGTGACATTTGTACCGGTGGGGTGGGAAGGGGCGCGTCGAGCCGGTTACCTGATGGGCCGTCAGCAGTGCTCTTCACAGTCGCCGGGGGATCGGCTATACATGGGCCACCGGCTAGAACGCGTTCTAGAACGGCGCGGGCGGCCGGCCGCAACGGCTCCGGCGCGATCGACGGTGCGGACGGCCGCGCCGGAGCTGTGCAACCGCCTGCCGCGTACCGCCTGCCGCGCACCACCGACCGCCATCGCCTACGAACCACCCCGAACCGCCGCCGTCCATGAACCACTGCCGTCCACGAACCACCGCGAACCACTGCCGTCCACGAATCACCACGAACCGCCGCCGTCCACGAACCGCCGCCACGTGGCGAAGGAGCAGTACCCCATGCCCATCGATGCCGCGAAGGCCACCTCGGCCGAGCCCCGCAGTACCGATCTCACCTGGGACCACAAGGACGTCCAGCTCTACCACCTGGGCATCGGCGCGGGCCGCCCCGCCACCGACCCCGACGAACTCCGCTACACCCTGGAGAGCAAACTCCACGTGCTCCCCAGCTTCGCGACCGTCGCGGGCGCCGGCATGGCCGTCGTCGGCGGCCTCGACGCCCCCGGCATCGACGTCGACCTCGCCGCCGTCCTGCACGGCAGCCAGCGGATCGAGCTGCACCGCCCGATCCCCGTCCAGGGCACGGCCACCCAGACCTCCACCGTCCCCGCCGTCTACGACAAGGGGAAGGCCGCCGTCATCGTGCTGCGCTCCGAGGTCGCCGACGCCGACGGGCCGCTCTGGACCTCCGACACCCAGATCTTCGTCCGCGGGGAGGGCGGCTTCGGCGGCGAACGCGGCCCCTCCAGCCGCCTCGAACTCCCCGACCGCGCGCCCGACCACACCGTCGAGCGCGCCATCCGCGAGGACCAGGCCCTCCTCTACCGCCTCTCCGGCGACTGGAACCCGCTGCACGCCGACCCCGAGTTCGCCAAGCTCGCCGGGTTCGACAAGCCGATCCTGCACGGGCTCTGCACCTACGGCGTCGCCCTCAAGGCCGTCGTGGACACCGTCCTCGGCGGTGACGTCGCGCGCGTGCGCTCGTACTCCGCGCGCTTCACCGGCGTCGTCCTCCCCGGCGAGACCCTGCGCGTCCGCATGTGGCGGGAGGACGGCCGGGTCCAGGTGTCGGTCACCGCCGCCGAGCGGGACGACGCGCCGGTCCTCGCGGACACCGTCGTCGAGTACGCGTAACGCCGAACGGGCCGCCTTCACGGAGAACGCCCGGCGACCATCCGCATCCGTACGCACCCCATGTAAGGAGCCGCACCATGCGCGCAGCCGTGCAGCAGGAGATCGGACAGGACAAACTGGAGGTCTTCGACGACGTCGAGACGGTGGGGTTCGGCCCCGGCAAGGTCAAGATCCGCATCAAGGCCACCGGGCTCTGCCACTCCGACGTGTCCGCGATGAGCGGCGTGCTGCCGCAGCCCGCCCCCTTCGTTCCCGGCCACGAGGGCGCGGGCGAGATCCTCGACGTCGGCGACGGCGTCAGCGGGCTCGCCCAGGGGGACCGCGTACTGGTCTGCTGGCTGCCCGCCTGCGGCGCGTGCCCGTCCTGCAAGCGCGGCCAGAGCCAGCTCTGCCTGACCGGCTTCATGAACGCGGGCACCCCCAACTTCAAGCGCCCCGGCGGCGACGTCTTCGGCTTCGCCGGCACCGGCACCTTCACCGAGGAGGTCGTGGTCGGAGCCGGCTGCGCCGTGCCGATCCCCGACGACGTGCCGTACGAGATAGCGGCGCTCATCGGCTGCGGCGTGACCACCGGCCTCGGGGCCGTCTTCAACACCGCGAAGGTCGAGGCCGCCTCGTCGGTCGCCGTGATCGGCTGCGGCGGCGTCGGCCTCTCCGTCATCCAGGGCGCGCGGGCCAGCGGCGCCGCGCAGATCGTCGCCGTCGACCCGGTCGCCTCCCGGCGCGAGGCCGCACTGCGGTTCGGGGCGACGGAGGCGGTGGCGCCGGACGGGCTCGCCGACGCCAAAGCCCGGATCACCGGCGGCGAGGGCTTCGACTACGTCTTCGAGGTCGTCGGCAAGTCCGCCACCGCCCGCACCGCGTACGAGAACACCCGGCGCGGCGGCACCCTGTGCGTCGTCGGGGCGGGTGCGATGGACGACATCTTCCAGGTCAACATGTTCGAGCTGTTCTTCGACGAGAAGAAGATCCTGCCCTCCCTGTACGGCGGCGGCGACGTGCTGCGGTCCTACGAGCGGTCGATCGCGCTGTGGCGCGCGGGCCGCATCGACCTCGAAGGGCTGATCACCCACCGGGTGCGGCTCACCGAGATCAATGACGCGCTCGACCAGATGCGTACGGGCGAGGCGCTGCGCACCTGCATCGAACTGTGAACCCGCACCGAGCCCATGTAGCTCACCGAGCCCACTCCGAACGCTAGGAGACGCACATGTCACTCCAGGGCAGGACGGCCGTCGTCACCGGCGCCGGCCGCGGCCTCGGCCGCGCCGAGGCGCTCGAACTGGCGCGGCTGGGCGCCAACGTCGTCGTCAACGACCTCGGGCGGCCCGGCCGCGACGGCTCCGGCGAGGCGTCGGCCGCACCCGCCGAGGAAGTCGTCGAGGAGATCCGCGCCGCGGGCGGCCAGGCCACGGCCCATCTCGGCGACGTGGCCGACTTCGAGGACGCGCGGGCGCTCGTACAGCTGGCTGTCGACACGTACGGACAGCTCGACATCCTCGTCAACAACGCGGGCATCCTGCGGGACCGGATGATCTTCTCGATGAGCGAGGAGGAGTGGGACACCGTCATCCGCGTCCACCTCAAGGGCCACTTCAACACCGTGCACTTCGCCTCCGTCCACTGGCGCGAGCGGTCCAAGGCGACGGGCGGGCCGGTCTACGGACGGATCGTCAACACGTCCTCCGAGGCGTTCCTCGCGGGCTCGGCCGGGCAGCCCAACTACGCGGCGGCCAAGGGCGGCATCGTCGGCCTCACCACGTCGAGCGCCGCCGCTCTCGGCAAGTACGGCGTCACCGCCAACGTGATCTGCCCGCGCGCCCGCACCCGGATGACCGAGGACGTCTTCGCCGGGTTCGAGGTGCCCGGGGACGGCGACCTCGACGCGCTCGCCCCCGAGCACGTCTCGCCGCTCGTCGGCTACCTCGCCTCACCGGCGGCCGAACGCGTCAACGGCCAGGTCTTCGTCGTGCACGGCGGGATGGTGGCGGTACTCGAACGGCCCAAGGTGGCGGCCAAGTTCGACACCGGGAAGGACCGCTTCAGCGCGGCGGAGCTGGACGAGCTGCTGACCCCGTACTACGAGGGGCGCCCGCCGAACGAGACGTTCGCGGCCGTGGAGGTGCTGGGCCTCAAACACGGCGGCTGAGGCGGCTGATACGGCCGGTACGGGCACACGCGCCAGTGGCCGCCGCGGGGTGGTGACCCCGGGGCGGCCACTGGCCGGTGCGGACGCGTCAGTCGCCGCTTCAGGACTGCTGGGCGGCAGCGTCCTCTTGGCGGCGGTGCTTTCCATGGACAGGTGCCGGGGAATCCTCCGGCAGTGCGGGACCGCGGTGCTTGCCGGCGCCGGAGCCAGCGGCTGCGGCCTGGGCGGACGCCTCGCGGGGGCGCGCCTCGGTCGTGTCGATACGGGCTTCGGGCATGTGGGACGTCACTCCGTTGAATCTCGCTGCGTGCTGTGCGCGTCGGGGGCCGTCGCAGTCGCGTACGGCGCAAATCAGACGTCAACACGCCTTCCACGCACGGCCGTTCGGAAACCTTAAACGGTCCCGCCCGGCACTGCCGCGTGGCCCCCGCGCCAGTCTACTGAACCCCGCCAAGCGGCCTGCGGACCGGGGTCCCTCGGCCCGTACGGAGCGGCGGGGTCGCCTTTCGCGCCTGTTGCAGCAGCACAGCTGCGAAGGGCCGTGCACCCGCGGGCGTTGGGCAGGAGCGGCCGATTCGGCTGCGCCCCTGCCCTGAGCGTCCTTCAGTGCGCCTGCGCCAGCGGCGCCTGTTGCAGCGGCACCGGACGGGGAGCCTCCGGCGGCAGCGGTTCGCTCCGGACGGCCTCTTGGGCGAAGGCCCAATCCTGTTCCGCGGCCTGCCCTTGTCCCTGTTGTTCCTGTTCCGTGGTCCGCTCGTGCTCCCGCGCCTGCGCCTGCGTCTGGGCCCCGGACTCCGGAGCCCCGCGCCGCGGCTCCGCCCCCGGCTCCGGCAGCAGCAGCCGCGCCACCCCGCACGGCACCTGCGGCGTCGCGTACGGCAGCAGCAGCCGGCCGCCCGGCGTCCACAGGCCCGCGCCCGTCAGCCACCCCATCGGCGCCGGGAACTGCTGCAACTGCCGTCCCATCGGCCGCCACACGCCGATCCACGGCCCGACCGCCCCGCTGCCGTGGGTGCTGTCGATCCGGAACGCCACCGCGCACGCCTCCGGCGTCAGCGACTGGCCGGGCTGCACCGCGAAGGGCGTCGCCGTCCCGCCCGGCACCCGCAGGCTCTCCGGGAACCGCACCGGGAGCGTGGAGCCGAGGACGCCCCAGCCCAGCCGCTGCTCGCCGGGGGCGTCGGACCGTACGAGCAGCAGACCGCTGTCCGGGTCCGCGAACAGCAGCCGGTCGTCGCTCTCCCGCGTGATCTGAAGCAGCGGACTCGTCTCGCCGCCCCGTTCCAGATCGACGACGACCGCCTTCGTCCGGCCCTCCAGCTCCTGGTCGAGGGCGAGCAGCCGGCCCGTACGGTCCAGCCAGCCGCCGCCCGTACAGCGGCCGGGGACCTCGGCGACGTGCTCGGGGCCGAAGGCGCCGCCGTGCACCAGCCACAGATCGGTGCCGTGCCGGCCGGGGGCGAGCGCGAACACGGACGAGCCGTCGGGCGCGGGTGGCAGCAGGGTCAGCCGCTCGCATTCGACGGCGCCGAGCGGCACCTCGCCGGTGCCGGGCCCGGTCGGGTAGAGCAGCGTGAGCGTGTGCCGTTCGGCGACGCGGCGGCGGATCAGCACCCGCCCGTCGGCGAGCGGCAGCACCTCGCTGTCGGGCTCCTCGGGCTGGTCGCCGGGGAGCGGTACGGCGTACGGCTCGGGTCCCGTCAGCGTCCACCGCTCCGGGAACCAGCCGCCCACCGTGCCCGCCGGACCGCCGAGCGTGAGGCGGGCCGCGTACGAGCCGTCCGCGGCGATCGTCAGCCCCGGGCGGCCCGGTGTGCTGCTGGTTGTGGCGGTCTCGTATGCACAGGCCGTCATCAGTGAAGTCACCTCCGTCACAGAAGGTAGTTTTCGCACTTCCTGGCGAAGGACGTGAGTTGAACCGATTCACACATAAGGGTGTCTCTCGACCGATTTGCCTGAGAGGTGGGGGGCGACTGTGCTGCTGTCGAGGCCCGCGTTTAAGGTAAGGCGTGCCTAAGTGGGCGCATTAGATCCAGATCCGTACAGGAGCACGTCATGCCCATACGCCGTCGCGGCGCCGCCGCCGTCGCCCTCTCCGCGGTCGCCGCGCTCTCGCTCGCGGCCTGCGGCTCCTCGGACGACGGCAAGGCCGGCAAGGACGGCGGCAACGGCTCGAAGGCCGTCGCCCAGGGCGGCAAGGACTTCGGGAAGGCCGCCGAGCAGACGGCGAAGATGGGCACGGACGCGAAGCCCGGCCAGTTCCCGCGGACCATCAAGCACGCGCTCGGCACGACGGAGCTGAAGGCCGCGCCCAAGCGGGTCGTCGTCCTCGACGTCGGCGAGCTCGACAACGTGGTCTCGCTCGGCATGAAGCCGGTCGGCTACGCGCCCACCGAGGGCAGCCAGGGCATCCCCGGCTACCTCAAGAACGCCGGCGACCCCAAGAACATCGGCACCATCAACAACCTCAACCTCGAAGCGATCAACGCGCTCCACCCGGACCTGATCCTCGGCAGCAAGCTGCGCGCCGAGAAGAACTACAAGGACCTCGCGAAGATCGCCCCCACCGTCTTCTCCATCCGCCCCGGCTTCACGTGGAAGGAGAACTACCTCCTCAACGCCGCGGCCCTGGACAAGACCGCCGACGCGAAGAAGAACCTCGCCGCGTACGAGGCCAAGGCCAAGAAGCTGGGCGACGACATCGGCGCGAAGGGCGCGAAGAAGCCGACGATCAGCATGCTCCGCTACATGCCGCAGTTCACGCGGCTGTACGCGCAGCAGTCGTTCATCGGCACCATCCTCAAGGACGCGGGCCTGCCCCGGCCCGCGAACCAGCAGGTCGACGACCTCGCCGTGCAGATCAGCCCGGAGAACATCAACAAGGCCGACGCCGACTGGATCTTCACCGGCGTCTACGGCGACCCCAAGGCCACCAAGCAGGACGCGGCCCAGGGCAACCCCCTGTGGAAGAACCTCAAGGCGGTCAAGGACGGCCACGCGAAGAACGTGAAGGACGAGACCTGGTTCCTGGGCCTCGGCGTCACGGCCGCCGACTCCGTCCTCGACGATCTCCGCGGCTACCTGGTCAAGTAGGACCCCTCGTACTGATCGCGTAGGACCGCCCGTCCCCGGCCGCGTAGAGCCGTCCCGCACGGCCGGGCATACGGGCACGGGTGGGAGGTAACCTTCCATCCGTGCCCGCACTGTCTGAAGTCCTCGCCGCCCTCGACGCCCTGTGGCCCCCGGAGCGGGCCGAGCAGTGGGACGCCGTCGGCACGGTCTGCGGCGACCCCGATGCCGCCGTACGCCGCGTGCTCTTCGCCGTCGACCCCGTACAGGAAGTCGTCGACGAGGCCGTGAAGCTCGGGGCCGACCTGCTCGTGACCCACCACCCGCTCTACCTGCGCGGCACGACGACGGTGGCCGCGGACACGTTCAAGGGGCGCGTCGTGCACACGCTGATCAAGAACGACATCGCCCTGCACGTCGCCCACACCAACGCCGACCGCGCCGACCCCGGCGTCTCCGACGCCCTCGCCGGCGCCCTCGACCTGCGGGTCACGGGCCCGCTCGTGCCCGACGCCGACGACGCCGCGGGCCGCCGCGGGCTCGGCCGGATCTGCGAGCTCGACCAGCCCGAGACGGCGAGCGAGTTCGCAGCCCGCGCCGCCGCCCGGCTCCCCGGCACCGCCCAGGGCATCCGCGTCGCGGGCGACCCGGAGCGCACTATCCGCACGGTCGCCGTCTGCGGCGGCTCCGGCGACTCCCTCTTCGACGAGGTACGGGCCGCCGGCGTCGACGCCTACGTCACCGCGGACCTGCGCCACCACCCGGCCTCCGAGGCCCAGCAGCACAGCCCGCTGGTCCTGGTCGACGCCGCCCACTGGGCCACCGAGTGGCCCTGGACCGAGCAGGCCGCGGCCCAGCTCGACGAGATCTCCGACCGCCACGGCTGGGGCCTGCGCACCCACGTCTCCCGCACGGTCACCGACCCTTGGACCGCCCACGCGGCGTCCTCGTCACCCAACGAATAACCAGGAGCTTCCACTGAACGCCGCGCCCGCCGACCAGATCCGCCTCCTCGACGTCCAGGCCCTCGACCTCCGCCTCTCGCAGCTCGCGCACAAGCGCAAGTCGCTGCCCGAGCACGCCGAGATCCAGGCCCTGGAGGCCGACCTCGCCCAGCACCGGGACCTCCTCGTCGCATCGCAGACCGAGGAGAGCGACACCGACCGCGAGCAGACCAAGGCCGAGCAGGACGTGGACCAGGTGCGCCAGCGCGCCGCCCGCGACCAGCAGCGCCTCGACTCCGGCGCCATCACCTCGCCGAAGGACCTGGAGAACCTCCAGCGCGAGATCGTCTCCCTCGCCAAGCGCCAGGGCGACCTGGAGGACGTCGTCCTGGAGGTCATGGAGCGCCGCGAGTCCGCGCAGGAGCGGGTCGGCGAACTGACCGCCCGCGTGGAGTCCGTGCAGGCCAAGGTCAACGACGCCACCGCGCGCCGGGACGCCGCCTTCGAGGAGATCGACGGCGAGGTGGCGACGGTCACCAAGGAGCGCGAGGTCGTCGCCGCGTCCATCCCCGCCGACCTGCTGAAGCTCTACGACAAGCTGCGCGCGCAGCAGGGCGGCGTCGGCGCGGCCAAGCTCTTCCAGCGCCGCTGCGAGGGCTGCCGCCTGGAGCTCAACATCACCGAGGTGAACGACGTACGGGCCGCCGCCGCCGACGAGGTCGTACGGTGCGAGAACTGCCGCCGCATCCTGGTCCGCACCGCCGACTCGGGGCTGTAAGTGGCGAATCGCTTCATCGTCGAGGCCGACGGCGGGTCCCGGGGCAACCCGGGGCCCGCGGGCTATGGAGCGGTGGTCCTCGACCCGGCGACGGGCGAGGCGCTCGCGGAGGCCGCCGAGTACATCGGCACGGCCACCAACAATGTCGCGGAGTACAAAGGTCTGATCGCCGGGCTGCGCGCGGCCAAGGCCCTCGACCCGGAGGCCACGGTCGCCGTCCGGATGGACTCCAAGCTGGTCGTCGAGCAGATGTCGGGCCGCTGGAAGATCAAGCACCCTGATATGAAGCCGCTGGCGGCCGAGGCGAGTGCGGTCCTCCCGCCGTCTCAGGTGACGTACGAGTGGATTCCGCGCGAGAAGAACAAGCACGCGGACCGTCTCGCGAACGAGGCCATGGACGCGGGCAAGGCGGGGAAGCAGTGGAGCGCGGCCGGCTCGTCGGCGGCAGTGTCCTCACGCGGCTCCGCCGAGTCCCTTGCCTCTCTGGACGAGGAGGCCGAGCCCGTGGCCGCGCCCGTCGGCTGGGCCGCCCCCGCCGACCTCGGGCAGCCCGCCACGTTCGTCCTGCTGCGGCACGGAGAGACGGCCCTCACCCCGCAGAAGCGGTTCTCCGGGAGCGGCGGCGACGACCCCGAACTCTCTGCCGCCGGCCGCCGCCAGGCGGATTCCACCGCCGCCGCGCTCGCCGCGCGCGGCACCGTACAGGCCGTCGTCAGCTCCCCGCTGCGCCGCTGCCGGCAGACGGCCGAGACGGTCGCCGCGCGGCTCGGCCTCGACGTCCATATCGACGACGGCCTGCGCGAGACCGACTTCGGCGCCTGGGATGGCCTCACCTTCGCCGAAGTGCGCGAACGTCACCCGGACGACCTCGACGCCTGGCTCGCCTCCACCAAGGCCGCTCCCACGGGGGGCGGCGAGAGCTTCGCCGCCGTCGCCCGTCGCGTCGCGCTGTCGCGCGACAAGCTCATCACCCGGTACGCGGGGCGCACGGTCCTGCTGGTCACCCACGTGACGCCGATCAAGACGCTGGTACGGCTCGCGCTGGGCGCGCCGCCGGAGTCGCTGTTCCGGATGGAACTGTCGGCGGCGTCGCTGTCGGCGGTGGCGTATTACGGGGATGGGAACGCGTCGGTCCGCCTCCTGAACGACACCAGTCACCTGCGGTGAGCTTGGTGCCGGTCACCTGCGGTGGGCTGGGCTTCTGCGGTGCCGGTCACCTGCGGTGGGCTGGGCTCCTGCGGTGCGGGGGGCTTTGCGTCGTGCCGTCGCGGCTGTCCCTGCGGGGCGTTTCACCTGCGGTGGGCTGAGCCCCTGCGGGGCGGTACACCTGCGGTGGGCTGAGCCCCTGCGGGGCGGTACACCTGCGGTGGGCTGGGCTCCTGCGGTGTGAGGTGCTTTGCGTCGTGCCGCCGCGCTTGCCCCTGCGGGGCGTTTCACCTGCGGTGGGCTGCCCCTGCGGGGTGCTTCACCTGCGGTGGGCTGGGCTCCTGCGGTGCGAGGTGCTTTGCGTCGTGCCGCCGCGGCTGCCCCTGTGGGGTGTTTCACCTGCGGTGGGCTGCCCCTGCGGGGCGCTTCACCTGCGGTGGGCTGAGCCCCTGCGGTGCGGGGTGCTTTGCGTCGTGCCGCCGCGGCTGCCCCTGCGGGGCGTTTCACCTGCGGTGAGCTGAGCCCCCGTGGGCTGGTGCGGCGTGCGTTGTGGTGCGGGGGCGGGCCGCGACGGGGGATCTCCGGGCTGCTTCGCTTTACGCCCTGAGATGCCCCCGTCGCGGCCCGCCCCCTCCCGTCGTCGTACGGCTGCCCGGCGTCTCTTTCGGGCCCGTCGTCGTTCGGCTCTTGTTCAGCGCAGCGTCGCGGCCTCGCGGGCCAGGTTTTCGACGCGGGCCCAGTCCTTCGCGCGGAGCGCGTCGGCCGGGAGCATCCAGGTGCCGCCTACGCAGCCGACGTTGGGGAGGGCCAGGTAGGCGGGGGCGTTGGTGAGGCCGATGCCGCCGGTCGGGCAGAAGCGGGCCTGGGGGAGGGGCGAGGCGAGGGATTTGAGGTAGGCGGTGCCGCCTGCGGCCTCGGCCGGGAAGAACTTCATCTCGGTGATGCCGTGCTCCAGCAGGGTCACCACCTCCGAGGTGGTCGAGACCCCCGGGAGGAAGGGGACGCCGGACGCCCGCATCGCCTCCACCAGGTTCGGCGTCCATCCAGGACTCACCAGAAAGCGGGAGCCCGCCTCCACGGCGGCGTCCACGTGGGCGGGGTTCAGGACCGTACCCGCGCCCACCATCGCCTCCGGTACCTCGGCCGCTATCGCGCGTATCGCGTCGAGTGCGGCCTCCGTGCGCAGGGTCACCTCGATCGCGGGCAGGCCGCCCGCGACGAGGGCGCGGGCGAGTGGCACGGCGTCGGCCGCGTCGTCCAGGACGACGACGGGGATGACGGGGGCCAGGTCGAGTACGGAAGCGGGGGCCGGGGTAGCGGCGGCAGCACTGGTCACGGCACCATCCTGCGCGCGTACCTCATTGTGCGCAACGAGCGTTGCGCATGGTGCAATGATAGGGGGTGGTCAGAGCTCCGTCACGATCACATCCAGCGCCCACGGGCGGCCCGCCTTCGCGGGCGCCTCGGCCTCCACCGTGTACCCCAGTTCGCGCACCGTCCCCACCAGTTCCTCCGGCCCGCCCGGCGCCGCGCCGCTCACCAGCAGATCGCGCACCAGCCGCCCCTTCGTCGCCTTATTGAAGTGGCTCACCACGGACCGCTTCTCCACCCCGGCCACCATCTTCGACTGGAGCACCCGCACCGTCGCCGTACGCTCCGCGACCTCGCCCTTCGGCTTCCACGCCGACGCGTACGCCGCCGAGCGCAGATCCAGCACCAGCCCGTCCCCGGCCGCCGCCGGCAGCACGTCGGCCATCGGCCCCCGCCAGTACGCGCCGAGCGCCCCCGTCCCCGGCAGCTTCACCCCCATCGAGCAGCGGTAGGAGGGGATGCGGTCGCCGATCCGCACCGCGCCCCACAGCCCGGAGAAGACCAGCAGCGACCGCTCCGCGCGCCGCCGGGCCGCCGCGTCCAAGGTCGCCAGGCCCAGCGCGTCGTACAGCACGCCCGTATAGATCTCACCGGCCGGCCGCGTCCCGGCCTCCCGCAGCGCCGCGTTCTTCGCGATCTCGCCGCGCAGCCCGTCGCTCAGCCCCAGTACCCGCGCGGCCTTCTCCTCGTCGCCCGCGCACAGGTTCACAAGTTCGTCGAGTACGGCCCCGCGCGCGGCCGTCAGCTCCGGGAGCGACAGCGCCGCCAGGTCCAGCGGGGCCCCGGAACCACCGGCGGCCTTCCCCTCCGACGGCGGCAGCAGCACGAGCACGACGATCTCCTTCAGGCGGTGGTACGGGACGGGGCGACCCCGAGGCAGCTTAAATCCTGCCCGGCCGCACTCGCCCCGGACGCCCGCCCACGCCCGTACGCGGGGGAGTCCCCACGCCCGTAGCCGGGGAGCCCCCACGCCCGTACGCGACGACGGCCGCCCCACGCCCGTACGCGACAGTCACCGTGCCGCGCGCCGCGCGCCGTCCTACGCTCGGTGCCATGCCCCGCCGCCATATGCATGTGACCGACACGGACGGCGCCCCCCTGCGGGCCGCGCTGTGCGAGTTGCGCACGAAGATGGAGCTTCCCGAGGCGTTCGAACCGGCCGTCCTCGACGAGGCCGAACAGGCCGCCAAAAGCCCCCGCCTGCCCGACCACGACGCCACCGACCTGCCGCTCTTCACCATCGACCCGCCCGATTCGATGGACCTCGACCAGGCCATGTTCCTCGCCCGCCGCGACGGCGGCGGCTACCGCGTGCACTACGCCATCGCCGACGTCGCCGCCTTCGTCACCCCCGGCCGCGCCCTCGACGCCGAGGCCCACCGCCGCGTCATGACCCTCTACTTCCCCGACGAGCGCGTACCCCTGCACCCCGCCGTCCTCGGCGAGGCCGCCGCCAGCCTGCTGCCCGACCAGGACCGGCCCGCACTCCTGTGGCAGCTCGACCTCGACCCGTCCGGCCAGGTCGTACGGACCGACGTGCGCCGCGCCCTCGTCCGCAGCCGCGCCAAGCTCGACTACGCGGGCGTACAGCGCGCCATCGACTCCCGTACCGCCGAGGAACCGCTCTCCCTCCTCCGCGAGATCGGCCTGCTCCGCGAGGAGCTCGAACGCGAACGCGGCGGCATCTCCCTGCACGTCCCCGAGCAGGAGATCGTCGAGCGCGGCGACAGCTACGCGCTCGAATACCGCGCCCCGCTGCCCGCCGACGGCTGGAACGCCCAGATCTCCCTGATGACCGGCATGGCCGCCGCGGACCTCATGCTCCGCACGGGCACCGGCATCCTGCGCACCCTCCCGGCCGCCCCCGAGAGCGCCGCCGCCCGGCTGCGCCACGTCGCCCGCGCGCTCGGCGTCGACTGGCCCGACGGCATGCCGTACGCGCAGGTCATCCGCTCCCTCGACGCGCGCCGCATTAACCACGCCGCCTTCCTCCAGGAATGCACCGCCCTGTTGCGCGGCGCCGGCTACACCCTCTTCGAGGGCGAGGCCCCACAGCCCGCCGAGGCCGTACACGCCGCGGTCGCCGCCCCGTACACGCACTGCACCGCCCCGCTGCGCCGCCTCGTCGACCGCTACGCGGGCGAGCTGTGCCTGGCGGGGGCCGCGGGAATCGAGCCGCCCGAGTGGGCGCGCGAGGCGCTCGACGCGCTGCCGGGGGAGATGGAGGGCGGTTCCCGGCGGGCGAACCAGGCCGAGCGGGAGAGCGTGGACCTGGTGGAGGCGGCGTCGCTGCGGGGCCGGGTCGGCGAGATCTTCGACGCGTACGTGGTGGACGTACAGCCGAAGCGGCCGTCCTCCGGCACGGTCCACCTCTACGAACCGGCGGTCATCGGCCGCGTCGACGGCGCCCCGGACGCGCCGCCGCTCCCGCTCGGGCACCGGCTGCGGGTACGGCTGACGGAGGCGGAGCCGGGGCGGCGGAAGGTGCGGTTCGCGCCGGTGTGAGGGGTGCGGGGGGCCGCTCAGGCTGGTTCCGGTGCCGGTAGCAGCGCCCGTACCGCCGTGACCAGCGCGGTGGGGTCGTCGGCGTGGCAGCGGATCGTACGGGCCTGGCGCGGCGCGCCGAGGAGTGTGCGGTAGCCGACCGGCTCGGTCAGCTCCACGGTGACGGAGGTCTGCCCGGCGATGGGCAGTTCCAGCACGTCGTCGGGGGCCTTGGCGGCGGGGAAGCGGACGTCGCGGCGTACGGAGGCGATGAGTTCGGGGGCGACCCGTAGATCGATCCGGGCGGCGGCCCGGACGCGCAGTCCGGCGGGGCCGACGGTGTGCGGGCGGGTGACGGCGGCGGCGTGCAGGCCGAGCACGAACAGCACGCCGTACAGGTCGATGACCAGCGTGATGAGGTGCGCGACGGGAAAGCCGGAGAGCAGTACGGCGAGCCCGGCCGTCTCGACGACGGCGACGAAGACGAGGGAGTAGAGCATGGAGGCTTGAGCTCGGGCGTACCCGAACCCTTCAGCGCTGCCGCCGACCCCGTCCCGCCGCCTGGCTGCCCACAGCCCGAGGCTGACGGCTGTGCGTCCTTCATGCGCCGCTACGAGGCGGGCCTTGCGCAGGGCGCTCATCGAGGGTCGCCTCCAGCCTGGGCGCGGGAAACGAGCAGCCGCATCGCGCCGCGTACGGCGGCGGCCTGGGCGGGGGAGAAGTCGGAGAACAGCACGCCTACGAAGCCGTCCTGAGCGTTCTCTCCCACTCCCACCCCCACTCCCGCTTCGGCCTCTGCGGCGATTTCTGCCGCCACGCCGGGCGGCAGGCAGTCGGCGAGCAGTCGGGCGGCCTCGTCCACGCGGGGGTCGGCGGGGTCCGCGTCCGCGAGGGTGTCGAGGAGCGCGTACACCTCGTACGCGCGCTCCATCGCCCCCGGCTCGGCCGCCGTCGACCGCAGCAGCGCCACGAGCCGCTCGCGGTCCTCGGGCGCGGCGGCGGTCTCCAGCAGGGCCAGCAACTCCCGTTCCTTGGCGGCGGTGGCGGGCTCCGGGCCGGGGCGCGCGGCGCCGACCCGGGCCATCTCGGCGTAGAGCGCGGCGAGTTCGGCGGAGACCGGCCCCTCGGCGGTCAGGGCCCCCTCCTCGGCCTGGCGCAGCAGCACCGCCACCCGCGCCCGCCGCTCACGGACCGCCGCCTCCTGGCGGGCGAGGTCCGCGTCCAGCTCGCCCAGCACCTCGCGCAGCTCGCGCCCGGAACCGTCGGCGAGCACGTCCCGTACCTCGTCCAGGCTCAGGCCCAGATCGGTCAGGCGGCGTACGCGCGTCAGGGCGACGGCGTCCCGGAGCCCGTACGCGCGGTAGCCGTTGGCGAGCCGCGGCGGCTCGGGGAGCAGCCCGAGGTGGTGGTAATGGCGTACGGTCCGGGGGCTGACGGCCGCCAGCGCGGCGAGCTCTCCGATTCTCATGGGACCAGTAGAAACGTTGCCGTCGCGGCAAGGTCAAGCCTTGTCGGGCCTTCCGTGGCAGGCCAGGTAGCATGGGCGGCACGGCGGACGAGCCGGCCGGGCGGCCGCGTGAGGATCTTCGGATCCTCCCGAGGAACGTCCGGGCTCCACAAGGCAGGGTGGTGGGTAACGCCCACCCGGGGTGACCCGCGGGACAGTGCCACAGAAAACAGACCGCCGGGGGCCGCGAGGCTTCCGGTAAGGGTGAAACGGTGGTGTAAGAGACCACCAGCCTCCGAGGCGACTCGGAGGGCTAGGTAAACCCCACCCGGAGCAAGGTCAAGAGGGGCCGTCGGCTGACGGCCCTGCGCGGACGTTCGAGGGCAGCCGGCCCGAGTCCGCGGGTAGACCGCACGAGTCTGTCGGCAACGGCAGACCTAGATGGATGGCCGCCTCCCCCGGGGCCGCAAGGCCCCAGGGAGACAGAACCCGGCGTACAGGCCGACTCGTCCGCCGCCTACCGGTTCGCCGGCCTGCTTGCACATGGCCCCTGGCCCGCTGATCCACTGGGATGGCGGGCCAGGGGCTTTGTTTTTGCCGCCCGCTGCATGCCGTCTACCGGTGGGGCATAGGACTTCCCTATAGCGGCTGCTGACTTTTCGTCTTTGCCTCTCGTTGTTTTCCGATCGTACTGTGAAACAGCTCGATGAGGTGTGCGTCGCGATTTCTCCAAAGATTCGCGATCAGGTCGCGGTCGATTCTTTTCTGTCGAGCGGGCGACGAATACTTCGATGAACGTATTGAATCTATTGTTGAGAGGGCCGGTGGCATGACCACGATCGAGAATGGTTCGGGAACGCGAGGAATCCGGGAACTCGCGGGGAAGCGGGCCGTGGTCACGGGTGGTTCCCGCGGAATCGGAGCGGCCATCGTGCGCCAGCTCCTGGACGCGGGCGCCGAGGTACTCACGACCGCGCGGTCGGCGACGAGCACGGTGCCGGAAGGGGCCTCCTTCGTGGCGGCCGACGTGCAGACGCGGGCCGGCGCGGAAGCACTCGCGCTGGCCGCGCAGGAGAAGCTCGGCGCGGTGGACATCCTGGTCCACAACGCGGGCGGGGCGAAGCCGTACAAGGGGGCTCTGGCCATTCCCGACGAGGCGTGGCAAGAGGCGCTGAACCTGAACTTCCTGGCGGCCGTGCGGCTTGACGCGCTGCTGGCGCCGGGGATGCGGGGGCGGGGTTCGGGGGCGATCGTGCACATCTCCTCGGCCGCGGTCCCCACCGTGGCACCGCCGTTCCTGCACTACGCCACGGCGAAGGCGGCGCTGGAGAACTACAGCCGGGGACTGGCCGCGGAGCTGGCCCCGTCCGGAATCCGGGTCAACACCGTGTCCCCCGGCAGGACCGCCACCCCCGGCGGCGAAGCGACGCGGGAACAGTGGGCGCTCCTGACCGAGGGGCCCGGCCAGGACAACACCGCCCCGCCGCTGGGGCGCGACGGACTGCCCGACGACATCGCCAACGCGGTGCTGTTCCTCACGACGGAACGGGCGGGCTGGCTGACCGGGAGCAATATCGTCGTGGACGGCGGAGAATTCCCCAGGGGCTGATGCCGAAGGAATTCCGGAGCGTCGATTTCGTAGCGCTTCGATTTCGTGAAATTCATCCCGGCGTGTCCCTGTGAGGGGCGCTCTCGCTGGGCGTGCGATCGGTGACTGTTCGCGCCGAGACGGAATGTGGATGACCGGCGCCCGCTGACGGTGACCCACCGCACTGACAAAGCAGCATCAGGAAAGGCAACGAGAAATGTCCCAGGGGCTGGAACTACAAGGCAAGACCACGCTGGTCACCGGCGGCACCTCCGGCATCGGTCTGGCAACCGCCCGCATGCTGGCCCGCGCGGGCGCCGAGGTCGTCATCACCGGCCGCGACGTCCAACGCGGCAAGAACGCCGAGCATGCGGCAGGGGAGGAGGGCGTGGTCCGGTTCCTCCCGGCCGACATGGCCGACTCGGACTCGGTCGCCGAACTGGCCCGCCGGAGCGGTCCGGTCGACATCCTCGTCAACAACGCGGGCGCCTTCCCCACCTCGCTCACCGTCGAACAGAGCGTGGAGGGCTACGAACGGGTCTTCAACACCAATGTGCGGGGCGCGTACTTCCTGGTCGCCGCGCTCGTACCGCACATGCTCGAAAAGGGCGAGGGCAGCATCGTCAACGTCACCTCGCTCGCGGCGTCCAAGGGCTTCCCGAACGCCTCGGTCTACAGCGCGTCCAAGGCCGCGCTGTCCTCGCTGACCCGCACGTGGGCGGCGGAGTTCGCCGCCGGCGGCGTACGAGTCAACAGCGTCTCCCCGGGGCCGACCCGTACCGAAGGCGTGCTGGCCGAATGGGGTGAGGAGGGCAACGAGGGCGTGGCCAAGACCTTGGGGCTCCAGCGAACGGCCAAGTCGGAGGAGATCGCCGAGGCGATCTGCTTCCTCGCCTCTCCGCGCGCCAGCTACATCACCGGCACCACACTCGACGTCGATGCCGGGGGCGCCGTCTTCTAAGGGCGAGTGGTCGGGTGCCCCGCCTTCAGGTGACGGACGACGGCTGCGGTCTGCGGCCTGCGGTCTGCGGCCTTGGCCGGGGGTACGTGCTGGTTCGCCGCCTATCGGTTGGTGTGGGGGCTGGGGTTGCAGGCGTTGCTGGGTGGGGCGGTATTGGGGGTGGGTGGGTGCTTGTTTCGTCTCGGACCCTCCGGGTCCAAGGCGCCAGCAGCGGGAGGGGAGGGGGCCGGGCTGCTCTCGGTTCGCGGCCCGTCGCCGTGTGCGTGGCTGAGGTCAGAGAAGGCTCGCTGCGCTTCACCGCTGGTTGCTGCCGCGAAGTGGTCGCGGTAGGGCTTTCGGGTGGGGGGTGGGGGTGGGTTGCGGCCCAATGATCCGGCAGGGGTGGGGAGCGGGTGGCCTGGGCTGGTTCGCTGCCCGTCGCCCGGTCCTGGGGTGAGGTCAGGGAGGGCTCCGCTGCGCTGCGCGGTCGGCCGCTGCCTCGTGGAGGGGCCTCGTTGGCTACTAGCAGGTAGGTAGGAGTTTCCGTCAGACAAAAGCGCCATAACGGGCGCGAAATCGGATGGAAACCCCAACCGGTTGCCCATTCAACCTGCCAGGCCGGGCATATCGGGCACGCGGGCGTCGGAGGGCGGTTTCCGCACCCTCAGCCCCCTGCTCCGGGTGCGGAAACCCTCCTCGGGCAGCAACCACGACCAGGCGCAGCGCAGCGAGCCACACCCCCTGCCAACTGTCGTGGATCACAGGCCCAAGCCACAAACCCACCCGCACCCGAAGACCCCTGCACCAACCCCATCGCGGCAGCAACCAGCAGGCAAAGCGCAGCGAGCCATCCCTGACCCCAGCCGAGAACCCACCCGCAGTCAGCCAACCGACAGCAGCCCGGCCCCCTCCCCTCCCGCTGCTAGCGCCTTGGACCCGGAGGGTCCGAGACGAAACAAGCACCCACCCACCCCCAATACCGCCCCACGCGGCAGCGCTTGGAGCCGCGCTCCCTCCCATTGCCTTCTGCGGATCACAGGCCGAGACGCACTCTCGCCCGCGCCCGACGCCCCCCGTATTAGCCCCATCGCGGCAGCAACCAGCGGCAAAGCGCAGCGAGCCTTCCCTGACCCCAGCTACAATCCCGGGTCGCAGTCAGCAAGCCGAGAGCAGCCCGGCCCCCTCCCCTCCCGCCGCCAGCGCCTTGGACCCGGAGGGTCCGAGACGAAACAAGCACCCGGCCGGACGCAATACCGCCCCACCCAGCAACAGCCGCAGCGAAGCGCAGCGGAGTACGGAAGGGCCGACGAGCAATCCCACGCTCCGCCAGCCGCAATGTCGTCCCATGCGACCAACCGACCAACCGACCAGCCGACCAACCCACCAGCCGGCGAACCAATCCGCCCGCCCACCAGCCCGCCCCCTACCTCACCCCACCGAGCGCGCGCCGCAAGATCTCCGCCAGTTGGGCCAAGTCCTCCGGGTCGCATGTGGCGAAAGGGCTCTGGGCGAGCGTCAGTTGTACGACGCGTTCGCGGACCTCGCGGCCTCGCGGGGTGAGGACGGCTACTCGGATGCGTCGGTCGGTGGGGTCTGTGCCGCGTTCGACCAGGCCGCGGTCGATGAGTTGGTTGATGACGAAGTTGAGGTTGGGGGCGTTGCAGAAGAGGCGGCCGGCCAGGGCCTTCATGGACGGGGCGGGTTCGTTCGGCTCGATGCACCAGAGGGCTTGGGCCGTCGCGTGGGTGAGGCCGAGTTCGTCCAGGGGCTGGGCGAGGCGGTCGGTGGTGCGCATGAAGAGTTCGTGGTTGGCGCGTACGACCGATTCCAGCGACTGGTTCTCCATGGTCGAAGGCTAGCACTGTGCTTCGAGGCTCGAAGCTGTTACGGTCGCTACGCTTCGAGTCTCGAAGTACTTCGGGTTGCTCCGGCGCGCTCCGACGGCGGCCGGTCGCACAGGAACAGGAAGGGGAAAGCGCATGGGCGCCTACTCCGGCAGCACCGCCCTCGTCACCGGTGCCTCGAAAGGTCTGGGCGAGGCGTACGCCCGCGAACTCGCCCGGCGCGGCGCCGACTTGGTGCTCGTAGCCCGGTCCGGGGAGGCGTTGGACCGGGTCGCCGACGACATCCGGCGGGAGCACGGCGTCGAGGTCGAGACGGAGGCGGTCGACCTCGCCGCCGCCGACGGGGCGTCCCGGCTGATCGCCGAGCTGGACCGGCGGGGCCGCGTCGTCGACCTGTTGGTCAACAACGCCGGCGCCGGCACGGTCGGCCCCTTCCTCGACTCCGCGCCCGACCGCAACGTCGCTTCGGTCGAGCTGAACGTCGTCGCCCTGATGAACCTGACCCACGTGCTGGGCCGCCGCATGGCCGCCAGGGGGAGCGGCGGCATCATCAACGTGGGGTCCACGGCGGCGTTCCAGTCCATGCCGTACCAGGCGGCCTACGCGGCGACGAAGGCGTTCGTGCTGTCGTTCACCGAAGCGCTCGCCGAGGAGCTGCGCGGGAGCGGGGTGCGGGTCATGGCGGCCCACCCCGGAGCCACGGCCACGGGGTTCTTCGACCACACCACCGCCACGATGAACCCCGCGTACACCGATTCGCCCGAACGCGTCGCGGCCAAGACCCTCGACGCCTATGCCAAGGGCGCCGTCAACGCCTACCCGGGCCGCGTGATCATGCGCGTGACCACCTGGGTGGGGCGGCTGCTGCCCCGTACCACGGTGACGCGTACGACTGGGCGGTTGAACCGGGCCCTGGGGCTCCACCGCGCCCATGACCTCGACACTCCGGCGTCCCCGGCGCGGCCGTGACCGGTCATCCGCCGCCCCGTCCCTCGCCCCGTCCCCCGTTGATCGTGGACAGAACAACTAGGGCCTCAAGGGTTCCGCTTCTCAGCCCTCAGGGCACCGGTGTGAACTCGGCGGACTTGTGCCAGCTCTCCTGGCGCAGAAGTTCGTGCAGGGCCGTCTCCGCCGGGCCCGCGGCCTGCCGGAGGACGGCGATGACGGGCTGGGACACGGCGGGGGACACCGGGCGTACGAGGTGTTCGTGGGCCGGGGGCACCGCGGAGGCCGGTACGAGCGTCACTCCGAGTCCTTGGGCGGCCCAGCGGGCGGCCGTCGCGGTCTGGGAGACGCGGGCTGCCGTGGCCGGGGCCAGGCCGTTGTCCCGCAGTACGTTCAGGAGTACGGCGTCGAGTGCGCTGTCGCGGTCGAACCGGACCCACGGCTCGCCCTCCAGCTCGCGCAGTTCGACCCGGTCCGCGGCGAGCAGCGGGTGCCCGGAGCCCAGTACCACGACGAACTCCTCGTCGCCGAGGTGGTGGGCGTCGGAAGGGCTCCGCTCGCACGCCGCCATCAGGGCGAGGTCGAGCACGCCCCGGCGGCACAGCTGTTCCAGTTCGGCGGAGCTGGGCTCCTCGAAGACGCTGATCTCCAGCCGCGGGTAGCGGCGGCGCAGGGCGCTGAGCGCGCCCGGCAGTTGCCGGGTGCCGAAGCCCATCTGCGCCGCGACGACCAGTTCGCCCACCAGGTCTTCGGCGCCGGCCCGTGCCGTCGCCCGCGCCCGCCGCGACGCGCTCACGGCGACCTCGGCCTCCCGGAGGAACGCGCGGCCGACCACGGTGGGCACGAGCCCGGTCGGCGTGCGCGTGAAGAGTTGCACGCCGAGGTCCCGCTCCAGGCCGCGGATCTGCTGGGACATCGACGGCTGGGCGACGTGCAGCAGCTCCGCCGCCGCGGTCACCGAGCCTTCCTGGGCGACGGCCAGGGCGTACTCGTACTGACGAAGGCTCATGGGCTTCCGTTCTCTCCCTGCGTAGTTGGCGCAATGGTAAGTGGCCGGGATCGGCGCCTTCGGTCTCAGGCCGTCTCAGGCCGTGACAGACCGTGACAGGCCGTGACGGGCCATGTCAGGCCGCGTCCGACAGGGCGTGCGCCAGCAGGATCTCGGCTGCTTTACGTGCGTGGCGGCCGTAGTCCGCTTCGTCCAGCACCATGGCGCGGCTGGCCGCCCCGTCCGCGAGGGTGACCAGCTGTTCGGCGAGTGCGGCGGGTTCGCGGCAGCCCAGTTCTGTGACCAGTGCGGTGACGAGCCGCACCATCCGCAGTTTCTGCTCGCGGGCGTACGAGTGGACCGCGCTCTCCGGGTCGGGGAACTCCGCCGCGGCGTCGATGAACGGGCAGCCGCGCACCGGCGCCGCGTCCGGCGCGGGCTGGTCGAACAGCCCGAGTACGCGCTCCAGCGGAGAGACGTCCTCGCGGGTCAGCACGGTTTCCAGCGTGACTCCGGATGCGGAGAGGCCCTGGAGGTGGGCGATGACCAGGTCGTTCTTGGTCCGGAAGTGCGCGTAGAGCGTGCGCTTGGACACCGGCGCGGCCTCCGCGATCTGCTCCATGCCGGTCGCGTTGATCCCCTGGGCCGCGAACAGCCGAGCGGCGGCGGCCAGGACGCGCTCCCGCGCACCTCGGCCCCGGCCCTGCCCTCGCCCCTTGCTTTGAGATCCCGCTCCCGCTTCCGCTTCCGCATTCGCCGTCGTCGCACTCATGCCGCAAGTGTACGGCTGCGTTTACTTCGGCGGGAAAAGGCTGTTAGGGTCCAGCGATGTAAACGCTCCCGTTTACTTCATTCGCCTTCGAGGAGCGCCCATGAATCTGTCGATTCCCACCGAGCTGAGCGGCGGCGCGGAGAAGCTGATACGCGGCCGTCGCGCGACCCGCGCCTTCCGCCCGGACGCGGTGCCCGATGACACGATGCGGGCGATCTTCTCGCTGGCCGGCGCCGCGCCGTCCAACTCCAACGCCCAGCCGTGGCGGGTGGAGGTGGTGAGCGGCGCTCCGCGCGAGCGGCTGGCGGGCGCCTTGCGGGCGGCCCATGCTGAACGCCGCACTTCGGTCGACTTTCCGTACTCCGAGGACATGTACGCGCCGGTGCACCAGACGCGCCGGGCGGAGTTCGGCGCCCAGCTGTACGGAGCGCTGGGCATCGGTCCCGAGGACCGCGAGGCGCGGGCGGCCTACGACGCGGAGAGCCTGGGCTTCTACGGTGCGCCGCACGCCGCGTTCCTGTTCGTCACCGGGAACGGCGGGGCCCGGCTGGCCGCCGACGTCGGGGCCTATATGCAGACGCTGCTCCTGGCGATGGCCGCGTATGGCGTGGCGAGCTGCCCGCAGGGGCTGCTGAGTTTCTACGCCGACACGGTTCGCTCCGAACTGTCGGTGCCGGAAGGAAAGTTGCTCGTAGGGATCTCCTTCGGCTACGCCGACGAGGCCGCCCCGGTGAACCACGTCACTGCCGAGCGGGCCGCACTCGAAACGGTCGCGACCTTCCACGGCTAGCCGGTGCGGGTTCGCCTGAGCGGCAGAAAACCAACAGGCCGACGATAAAAATCGACACTGTGTAGACTTTCCGGGTGAGGGGGCAGTCCAGCGCCCCTCGCGAGTCCTCATCCGGATCTGTCTCCGGATCTATCCAAGGAGCAGCAGTGCGCAAGCAGAACTGGCTCATCACCGGCGTCAGCACCGGCCTCGGACGTGCCTTCGCCCAAGCCGCCCTGGCCGCCGGGCACACCGTCGTCGGCACGGTCCGCTCGGAGAACGACCTGCGGGCCTTCGAAGAGCTGGGGGCCTCGGAGGAGCTGGGGACTGCCGAGCAACTGGGGGCTGTCGAAGGCTTGAGGGCCGTCGCAGAACCGGAGCCCGGCCGCGCCCTCGGCCGCATCCTGGACGTGACGGACGACGACGCGGTGGCGAGTGTGATCACCGAGGTGGAGCGGAGCGTCGGTCCCCTGGACGTCGTCATCGCCAACGCGGGCTACGGCCTGGAGGGCACCTTCGAGGAGACGCCCCTGGCCGAGGTGCGGCGGCAGTTCGAGGTCAACGTGTTCGGGGCGGCGGCCACCCTGCGGGCCGCGCTGCCCCACATGCGCGAGCGCCGCCGCGGGCACCTGATGGCCGTCACCTCCATGGGCGGGCTCATGGCCGTACCCGGCATGTCCGCGTACTGCGGAAGCAAGTTCGCCCTCGAAGGCATCCTGGAGGCGCTGGGCAAGGAGGTCGCGCAGTTCGGGATTCACGTGACGGCGATCGAGCCCGGCTCCTTCCGCACCGACTGGGCCGGACGGTCCATGACCCGCGCGGAGCGGTCCATCGACGACTACGACGAGCTGTTCACGCCCATCCGCGAGGGGCGGCAGAAGGCCAGCGGGAACCAGCTGGGCGACCCGGTCAAGGCCGGGGAGGCCGTCGTGCGCATCGCGTCGGTGGACCAGCCCCCGGCCCACCTCATCCTGGGCTCGGACGCGCTGCGGCTGGTCGGCACCGCCCGTACGGCCGTGGACGAGGACATCCGCGCGTGGGAGGCGCTGTCCCGTACGACCGACTTCGCCGAGGGTGCTCAGCTCTGATGCCCGGCCACCACCCCGCGCGGAGCCGACGCGCCGCCGAACGCAAGGGCGACGTCCGCGAGCGGGCCATCCTCGACACCTGCGAGGCCCTGCTGGCGGACAAGGGCTACGACGCCATGACCGTCGGCGACATCGCCCAGGGCGCCGGCATCACCCGCGGCGCCCTGTACTTCTACTTCGGCTCCAAACAGGAAGTGGTCGCGGCGCTCGTGGCCCGGACCGTCGAGCACCTGTGGGAACGGTCGAGGGTCACCGCGCGGACCGAAGAGCCGCGCCAGGCCGTCGCGGCGGCCATGCGGCGCACGGTCGAGCTGTGGAACGAGCACGGGCTGGTCATGCGCACGGCGATCGACCTGTCGTTGACCGTGCCGGAGATCGGCGAGCTGTGGGACCGTACGGCCGACTTGTTCATCGCGGCCATCACCGCCGTTCTGGAACGAGCCGGCGTCCGGTCCGGCAGCGGACCGCAGCAGGCCTCGGCGATGGCCCGCGCCCTGTGCTGGATGATCGAGCGGACCTTCTACCACGCCTCGCAGGAGTCCCGAGAGGCGTTGCAGAAGGCGTCTTCGACCTGCGAACACATCTGGCTGACCAGCGCCGGCCTGACCGATTGAACCTGAAGCGGACATCTCCCCGATGACCGAAGCCGCTGAAGAGGTGACCCGCGCTGCCGGGGCCGCGCGGCCCCGGCCGCCCGCCGGGCACCCCCGGCCCCCACCCCCCCCCCAACCCCGGGATGCCGGAAGTGAAAACTCACACCCTAAAAACAACAA